>JASFVU010000517.1:0-3040 GCA_050049665.1 Bacteroidales bacterium
GCATCATAATAACTGGTATCGGATTTCTCACTGGCAGCAAACAGGTGGAGTCCCGATACTTTAAGAAAATCAAGTGTTTTAATTATGCCGGAAGCCCGGCAGATCGGGATGGTGTTAAGGGCGCCGGAAGAAGATTTTATCGCATCGGGAGTAATGCTTACCGATCCCTTTGATGGAATTACGATGGCATCAACACCTGCACATTCTGCAGTACGGGCAATTGCACCGAAATTCCTCACATCGGTAATCTGATCCAGCACAACAATAAACGGATCCCTTCCCTGCTCATACGTTCTCTGAACAATTTCTTCCAGATTTTTGTATTCGATCAGGGAAAGGACTGCTATAATCCCCTGATTATTCGAGTGCATCCTGTTCAGCCTTTCGGCCGGAACATACTGAAACGGAATTCCTTTTTCCCTGATCACTTTAAAAAGTTCCGAAAAATGCTGCCCTTTAAGTCCCTTTTTAATAAACACCCTGTTGATCTCCCTTCCGGACCGGATGGCTTCGGAAACAGAATGTATTCCTATCAGATAATGATCCGTCTTTTTCAATTCCTAACCAGTATTAAATCAATAATAAGATGACGTATAAAATGTTTGGCAATACTTTGCAATGATTGAAATTTCATTTCTCAATATCAAATGTGCCGTGTCACCGGTTAATCCAGCAGAAATATTTCTCCACTTCGCCATGAATCAACCGCTTCTTTCCAATGCCATTCATGACTCTCGGAACGCCTGAGAACAAAATTTTCCGTAATAAATGCATTCGGCTCATAATCAAATGTAAAATTAATGGTGTTCCCGGCTCCGCTCGTATAGTAGATCCATGTTTCGGAATTTGCCGTTTTTTCGATATTTTTTGGTGGCCCGTAAACGATATAGATCATCCCCCTGTCCGTTTTCCAGCCGGGGACAATATTGGAAAAATAATAATTGGAAAAATAAACCCGGTTGTAATAAATCCTTATTAATTCCCTTGCCCTGCCAGTTGTTTCTGCAATACCAAGCCAAAAATTATCATTGGCCAGTTTTTTGTTCTCCTGCTGCAACAGATCTCTGTAATCTGCCTCGGTGGTAATATATGCCAATGGCTCGATCAATTCTCCGGGTTCTTTTATTTTTGGAAAATTATCGCCGAAATTGGTAATCACCAGTCCCCCCGGCTGATTCGTATCGAACCGGAAACGGTAAATCCCTTCAAAACTAAAACTGAACATCAGGTCCGGCGAATATTCAAGGATATATATGGTATCTGCGACAGCATAGATATTTTCAGCCCGACCTGCCGGATAAGTACCCTTTGGAATGGTTGATCTGTCTTTATAATAGTGGATAAATATCTGATCTCCTTCCGGCATCCTGTGTCGTACCTTATATACCATATCCGTATGCATCACATTGTTAAAATAAGGGATGTTTTTGTTATTGAGAAGATTGAAATTCTGTTCCGAGTACATGTTTGTTTTATCCACTTCAATGAACCTCAGATTCAGGTCTCCTCTCAAAATATCCCTGGTCACGACCCTAAGCTGATACCGCTTATCCATTTCAAGCTTCAGGGGTATCTGGGAAAGAAATCTTCTTCCCACATTTTCCTGCTTGATGGTATATCTGTATGTAATGCTGTCTGCCAGTACGGGCTCTTTATCCTTAATTTCATAAGCCTGAACCTCAACTGATACTTTGCTTTGAAATTCTCCCTCAGGATTCGCCTGGTTAAACAACAACTCGCTGGGGAACAACTTGACCAGCAGCAAAGAGGTACTGTTCGTATTGTGATAAACCCTGAATGCAGGATGAATACGTGAACTGGACGGATTGTATATGGCAGAAAGATTCCATCTGGTGCCGGAAGCTTTGTACGGTCCCGAACAACATACGATCAACAGAACCGTAACCAACAGTACTGCCAAAGCATAACAAGTTATTTTGGTCTTTTTCCTGTTTCTTCCTGTCATCTTGTACAGGGGTATGTAATAAAAAACAACATCTGATTGAGAATATTGCTAAAGTACAGAATTTCTCTCAGCCTTCAGCTTTTCAAGTATATTTTGAAACTTTTCCCATTCCCGGATTGCCAGATCCACATTTTGTTTCAGTTGTTCATAGGTTCTGTAAAAATCAATATCCTGTGCTTCCCTGTTGCCGGCCATAACTTTTTCCATCTCTTCAATCTTTGATTCGTATTCTTCAATTCTTTTCTCGGTTGAACTGATTTTATTTTCTACCTGTCTCATTTTCCTGTCCAGTCTCTTTCTCAAAGCATAATCGCTTTTTTTTGTGGGCTCTTCATCTTTTTTCTCTCCGGTTGCTCTCCTTTTGGCCTTTGTGTTCAGTGCATCGAGTGAGTCAACCTTCCTTTTTTCCAGGAAATCATAGATCCCTCCCCTGTATTCATAGAGACTGCCTCCTCTGAATTCATAGATCTTATCCGTCAAACCATTCAGGAATTCCCTGTCATGTGAAACTACAATCAGGGTGCCATCATAGTATTTCAATGCCTGTTTCAGGATTTCTTTTGACCTGATATCCAAATGATTAGTGGGTTCATCAAGCACTAACAAATTACAGGGATTTAACAGTAATCTGGCCAGGGCCAGCCTTGATCTTTCCCCTCCCGACAGTACTCTGACTTTTTTATCAACGTCTTCTCCGCTGAACAAAAATGCTCCTAACATATCCCTGATTTTCGCCCTTATATCGCCGACTGCCACACGATCGATGGTATCAAGAACCGTTATCGAACCATCAAGTAGTTCGTCCTGATTCTGAGCATAATAGCCAATACTGACATTGTAACCGATCCTGCATTCTCCCAGGTATTCAAGGTCTCCTGCAATGATCCTGGAAAGGGTTGTCTTTCCTTCTCCGTTTCTTCCGACAAAAGCAATCTTTTCTCCCCGTTCGATGATTAAATCCAGGTCATCCAAAACCGTATTGGAACCATATCGTTTGGTTACCTTCCGGGCATTTACTACAACCGTCCCTGACCTTGGTGCCGGAGGAAATTTAATGTTCATGGAACTTACATC
>JASFVU010000518.1:0-3036 GCA_050049665.1 Bacteroidales bacterium
GTCGGTGGAAGAAGTCTCTTCGTCCATGGAGCAAATGGTCAGCAATATCCAACAGAACAATGACAATGCTCAGCAAACGGAACAGATAGCAAAAAAAGCGACAACCAGTATGACAGATATGAACAAGATCGGAAAAGAAAGTTTCAATTCTATTAAGACCATTGCAGAAAAGATCACCATTATAAATGATATCGCATTTCAGACAAATCTTTTAGCATTAAATGCTGCTGTTGAAGCCGCCAGGGCAGGTGAGCACGGGAAAGGTTTTGCTGTTGTGGCAGCAGAAGTAAGAAAACTTGCCGAAAGAAGCAAACTGGCTGCAGATGAAATCGAAGAAATTTCAAAAAGCAGTCTGAAAATTACCGAAGATTCCAGTAAAATGCTGGATGAACTGGTACCGGAAATCGAAAAGACCGCTCAGCTTGTTCAGGAAATCGCTGCTGCCAGTATTGAACAAAATTCAGGATCAGATCAAATCAATACCTCTATACAGCAATTGAATATAGTAACTCAACAGAACGCTGCCTTTTCCGAAGAAATGGCAACCAGTTCAGAAGAGCTTTCATCACAAGCTGAAAGCCTGAAAGATCTTATTTCATTCTTCAGGGTAAATGAAAACGGCCATAAAAGCAAAAAATCCTCATCAACAAAAAAACAGAAGGATACCGAGCCAAAAATGAAGGAGGCTGCAATGCCGAAACCTGCAAAAAAGGATGCCGCTGATAATACAGATAAAGCCAGCTCGGTTTCAGTCGATACAGACTTCGAGAACTTTTAGTCAAAATCTGATTTGTACCATTTAAATTCAGCTAAAGTGAAAAAACGAGTAGTCATTGTCGAGGATTTCAATACATCACGACAGATCATAAAAAAAACTCTTGAAGCCTTAGGTCATATCGTTGATGAGGCCGGCGACGGAAGAGAAGCAACAAAATTCTTTGATGGCAGAACCATTGATCTTGTCATATCCGACTATAATATGCCAAATATGGATGGAGCATCACTGGTAGAATATATCCGGGGTAAAGAAAAATACAAATACATCCCAATCTTAATGTTGTCGACAGAAACGAATAAGGATAAACAACAAAGAGCAAGGGATGCAAAAATTACCGGATGGATCAGAAAGCCGTTTGAAATAAAAGAATTCAAAACCATAATAGAAAAAATTCTGGTATGATGGAAGAACTCATTCAAAGTTTTATTGAAGAGACACGTGAATTGCTGGGACAGCTTGAAGATGATCTTTTGGAACTCGAGAAAAAGCCTGATAACAAAGAATTCATTGATAACATTTTCAGGATTATGCATACATTAAAAGGAGCGTCAAGTATGTACGGATTCGAAAATATGCAGAACCTGACCCATGAATTCGAATCGGTTTATGACAGGATCAGAGGAGGAAAGATAAAGGTCAGTACAAAGATCATAGATGCTACGCTTAAAGCCAAAGACATCCTGCTGACAATGTTGGACAAAAAGTCTGTGGGGAAAAAGGCACAGAACCTGATCAGATCTTTACAGGCATACAATACAGAAGCTAATACTTCCGGCAACTCTGAAACAGAACAAAAAAAACAGAAAAGTTCTGCCGTGTCAAAGGGAAAAGCTTATTGTTTACTTTTTATACCCGATGAGGCAATTTTTGAAAGAGGGCTTAATCCTGATAACCTGCTTGAAGAACTGCGTCAATTGGGAGAAACCAAAATTATTCCTCATGAAGGCTCTGAATCATGGAAAAAGCAGAAAGAAAAAAAAGTATGCAATACTTCGTGGGAAATATTTATCAGAACGCGTTTATCCCTGTCGAAAATTGAAGAACCTTTCTTATTTTACGATCAGGAAGAATTTACGATTCTCGAGATCCCGAAAGACAGATCGCTAAAAGATGAAGAATACGAAAAGTATTTTAGTCAGTTTTACGGGGATGGTATAAGTATAAAAGAGCACGTAAAAAACCAGTTAAGTTCATTAACGAAAAAAACTGTTGAAAAGCAGCGTGACAATGAAGAAGAAAAAGATACACTGAAAGAAGAAATAAAAGATAATCAGTTAACGGAGTCTCAGATTCTTGATAACAGTTCGACGATCAGTGTATCTTCCCACAAACTGGATGAACTGATGAACCTGGTAAGTGAACTGGTTACATCTACAGCCATCCTGCAGGCACAATCTGACAGGTTCAATGATTTTAAACTCAATAATACCATTGAGGACATTGAAAAGCTTACTAAAAAATTCAGGAATAACGCGTTGGATTTACGATTAATCCCGGTCGGGACATTGCTCAATAAATTTAACCGGCATGTCCGTGATTTATCCAAAAGCCTTAATAAATCGGTAAATCTTATCATCGAAGGACAGGAAACCGAGATTGATAAAACTATCTTGAAATCGATTGAAAGTCCTTTGCTTCATATTATAAGGAATAGTATAGATCATGGTATTGAATCACCGGAAGAAAGAGTACAAAAAGGAAAATCAAAAGAGGGTCTGCTTAAAATCACTGCTCTTTATTCAGGTGCTAACGTTGTTATTCAGATCCAGGACGATGGCAGGGGAATCAACCTTGAAAGGGTCAGGGAGTGTGCAATTAAAAAAAAGTATATACAACCTGACCAACAGGTTACGGACCAGGAGCTGTTATACCTTATCATGCAACCGGGTTTCACGACAAACGAGAATGTAAGTATGGTATCGGGACGAGGAGTAGGAATGGATGTAGTCCGGAAAGAACTGAACTTAGTAAGTGGAAGCCTGGAAATTGACACCGAGAAAGACCTGGGAACATTCATTACGATGAAACTCCCGACAACTCTTTCTATTATTGATACTTTGATGATCGAAATTAGTAAAACCCAGATTTTAATTCCTTTACTTGAGATAGAGTACTGCTATAAACAAAGCCGCAAGACTTTATTTGACAAAGATAACAATTACATTTCATACAAAAATGAACTGATACCCTATATCTCGCTCCGTGAGAAATTCAATTACTCAGCGGAAGTACGTGAGGAAGAGATGGTTATCATTATT
>JASFVU010000054.1:0-9635 GCA_050049665.1 Bacteroidales bacterium
CTACTGCAGCTTCTCTGGCATTTTCCTTTGGCAGGGTAATTCCCTTAAAACCGTGCTTTCTCGCTTCAATGGCAATGGGCAGTACGCCTTTGATCGGATGAATGGTTCCGTCCAGTGATAATTCACCCATCAGAAGGTAATCCGAAAGCTTATCACTTTTTATCTGCTCCGATGCGGCAAGGACCCCAATGGCCAGCGGGACATCGTACGCCGAGCCTTCCTTACGTATGTCAGCAGGAGCCATATTGATAACGATCCGTTTTCCGGGCCAGTGATAATCAAGAGTTTTGATGGCTGACAGAATGCGCTGCTTGCTTTCCTTTACTGCATTGTCCGGCAGTCCTACCATATAAAAGTTGATACCCTTGCTTACGTTTACTTCAACAGTAATGATTTCAGCGTCAATGCCAAAGACGGCACTGGCAAATGTTTTTACTAGCATAAGCTCTTCTTTCTCTTAACGTTTTGTCTTTTTCCTCCAGCCTGATTTTCTTTTCTTTCGTTCTTTATCTTTTTCATATACCGGGCAGTAGCCCTGGAATGATGAAATGCCTTTTGGCCTGTCTTCTTTACTTTTGCATCCAAGGTTTATGTTCAGACCGAACCTCAAATTTATATTTCTTGTTGATAACGGCCAAATTAATCCCAGGACATTATCGCTTATCATATAAAATTGCAAAGGTTCCCTGCCAACGGAAAATCCCAGTCCCAGATTTTTCAATGACCTGTACATCACCGAATAACTACCTATGATATGGGTATATCCAAATGGATTATAATCTGCGGCAATGGTTAATGCAGGGCAAAATTTTGTCCGGTATGCTGTGGCAGAGATAAGGGCCCTGGCTTTCAGCTTTTCATTCACATGGTATTCTGTCCCCAGATACATTTTCGGAGGAAGAAAGGTGGTGTATGGTCTGTTGGTAAAAGTAAAATAGACTGAGTCGATGATCGATTCGACTACATTTCCCGAGTCAGTCAAAATTCCCCGGTAGGTATAATATTCGTCAAAAGAAATGTTATTGAGGTTGGATCTCCATCTGATGAATCCGAGGTCGATTATGCTGCCTGAGAGGGTGATGTTTTCATTGTACCGGTGAATAAACCCGGCATCGAATGCAAGGCCCCAGTTTTTTCTGTTGAAAATAAGCTCCATGATACTGATGCTTTCATCATAGGAATAATTGGCTATCTGATCATCGGAATGCTCAATGACCACAGGGCCCGACATATTGATCAGCATCTCTCCCTCAAGGGTCAGGTCGAAAGTATTTTCATCCGTATAAAGTGACACATCAGATTTTGGAGTGGCCAGGTTCAGTTTGCCAAACAACAGTTTTCCTTTTATCCCCAGATAATTTCCATTTTGATTCTGTTTTGATACTCCCAATGCATATTCCCTGTAATGCATTGCATAGGCAGAGGTGCCTCTGAAGTTTGCCGACCTCCCTTCAAAAGAAGAATTGCCCTCCCAGACCAGGCTGAAAAGATCTTTTGAGAAGGTAAAAGGGAGATTATTTTTTTCGATGATGGAAAACGCATAATAGTAATCGTTTCGTTTATAGCCAATGGCAAGGAGAGTAGTGTGCAGTTCAGTGCCGACAAGTGTCCTCCATCCAAGTCTGTTCGCTACCTTATCGATATTCAGGGAATATGCGCTGTCGCTTATATTCTTAACAAGCTGCTTGTACGAAAAACCGGAATTTGCATAATTCAGGTGCACCGATGACAAAACAGGTATTCCGATAAACCATTTGCATTCCGATTGCACCGCAGGATTCAGGAAATTACTCTCTCCAAGGTAGTGCATCTGAAATAGCTGCTGATTCTGCTGGCCTGACAAAAGCAGCGGGACAGACAACAAAATGGCGGAAAGAATTCTTCTCATCAGTAAGAATTTATTCAAAGGGCACCAATAACCCGGCCCTGAGTGCCAGTTGCACATTAAACTCGTAGAACGAGTAAATATGCAGTATATCTGAATCTTCAGTATATGTTTCCAGGTGAATAGCCAGTTCGAAATCAGTAACCTGCATCATAGCTCCGATACGGGAACTGTCGATATAAACCTCTTCTCTCCCTGTTACCGGAATGGTCGTGATCCCGTCCTGACCCTGCTCCGCTTTGGCAATCGGGAATCTGCCATCCGGGAATAGTGAGTCAACCAGTTGATCGCCTGCATAAAAGTAGAATTGAACAGTCAGATCAGTCGGTATCTCATTTGCATAGTTCATTCTGAACATCAGAGACGTGGCATAAACCATGTTCGGACTGATGGCTGAAAGATTCATCGGGCCTGTCAGCAGGTTATCAAATCCGCTATCGGGATTTTCAAAAAACAGGATATCAGCGTAAATGATCAGTGGAATGGAATCGCCGGTTAAGGAAGTATCCGGTACTTGTATTCCAAGAGCTTCCGGAGGCATAATATCTTCCAGGGTATAATTCAGGGGGCCTATGGGAATAGAGAAAGAGGGAGTATAATACATCGGGTCCTGTTCCCTGTTGAAGTCATCAAGGCAGGCGAAAAAAAACAGTGCTGCGAGGAGTGACAGATATACTCCCCGATGTATTCTCAGGATCATTTATACCAGACTTTCTTCAATAAAGTTGATCAAAGCATGGATCACCTTAATGTGGATCTCCTGAATACGGTCGGAATATCCGGAATGAGGGACCCTTATCTCAACATCGGATAATTCGGATAGTTTTCCGCCGTCATTCCCCGTCAGGGAAACAACTTTCATTTTCTTTTGTCTGGCAGATTTTGCCGCGTTGATCATGTTCTTACTGTTTCCGCTTGTGCTTATGGCCAGAAGTACATCCCCGTTGTTCCCGTGGGCTTCTATGTAACGTGTGAAAATGTTCTCAAACCCATAGTCGTTTGCCGCGCAGGTGATATGCGAAGGGTCTGAGATGGAAACTGCCGGAAACGCCCTTCGGTCTTCTTTGTATTGTCCGGTAAGTTCTTCGGCAAAGTGCATGGCATCTGCCATTGATCCTCCATTGCCGCAGGAGATCAGTTTATTTCCTTTGGCAATAGCATTGGCCATGATGTTACCCGCCTGTTTAAGTGCTGTAAAATTAGCCTCATCGGAAATAAATTTTTCCAATACTTCTTTGGCTTCCAGAAAATCTTCTTTAAAATTACTCATTTATTCAGGGAATTAATTTCGAATACCAATAATAGAAAATAAACGGGTAAACTTCAATATTTGGTCTGCTTATGAAGAAAAATCTGCGGCGTAAATTGTTTGAGGTCATATTTGAGGCCGATACAAGAGGGGGAAAGGCTTTTGATGTCTCCCTGCTGATCGTCATCGTTTTAAGCATTATTACGGTAATGTGTGAAAGCGTTCCGGCATTTCGCAGGAGTAGCAGTGAGCTGTTTGTCACACTTGAATGGACATTTACGGTCATCTTCACGGTCGAATATGTTCTGAGGATCTATGCCTCTGAAAACAAGTGGAAATATATTCTGAGCTTTTACGGTCTGATCGATCTGCTGGCCATACTGCCTGCATTTGTCGGGTTTTTTGTTGTAGGAGCGCATAGTCTGCTGATAATCAGAGCATTCAGGTTATTACGAGTGTTCAGGGTATTAAAGATCAGCCGTTATTCCAGTGCAGGGAAAATACTGGTGAACGCACTTGTTGCAAGCAGGGATAAGATCGGGGTTTTTCTGTTTACCATTGCAACCATCATATTGTTCATAGGAACACTGATGTACCTTATTGAAGGGGAAGCCAATGGGTTTATCAGCATTCCCAAAAGCATTTACTGGGCGGTCGTTACACTCACGACTGTCGGTTACGGAGACATTACTCCTCAAACAGCCATTGGACAGTTTTTATCGGGACTGCTGATGATCATCGGGTATGCCATTATTGCAGTGCCTACCGGGATCATTTCCCTGGAGGTTGCCCGTTCCGGAAAAAAGAAAATGACCACTCAGGTATGTCCCGATTGCATGAGAGAAGGGCACGAAAGGGATTCTGTGTACTGCAAATATTGCGGAGCACGTTTGAATAATGATTGACGGTTAATTACTGGCACGGTTTTTATCATTAGTGAATTGGGTTTAAACCAAAATTAAAAGAGTAAATTAGCATGCAAAATTGAATGAATGGCGTTAAATTTTTTCAGAACATACAAAAACAAGCGATTTACGTACCACCCACTTTATTATAATCAGCAGAAGGAAGAATTGCAGGAAAGAATAAAAAGGATCGAGGGGGAACAGAAAGGTATAAGCGACGAGAATTATACACCCGGAATCATTAAAGGTTCATTCAGGCATTCGCGGTTAGTCAGGTCTCAGGCAAACAGGAATTCATCCATCAGGGTTATTGTCATTGCCGTGATTCTTCTTGCGTTGGTGTATTATATTTTCAGAATGTAAACCGGATCTATGTCTGATATTATTCAACTTCTTCCAGATTCAGTTGCAAATCAAATTGCTGCAGGTGAGGTCATTCAGCGTCCTGCATCGGTGATCAAGGAACTCGTTGAAAATGCGGTTGATGCGGGGGCTGATGAGATAACCATTGCCTTAAAGGACGCAGGCAGGACACTGATCCAGGTGGTCGACAACGGGATCGGAATGTCTGATACAGATGCCCGACTGGCATTTGAACGCCATGCAACCTCGAAGATCCGTACCGCAAATGATTTGTTTGAGATCAGGACCAAGGGTTTTCGTGGCGAAGCATTGGCTTCCATAGCAGCTATTGCCCAGGTAGTACTCCGTACAAGGCAGACAGATGAAGATATTGGAACAGAGATAAGCATTGACGGCTCTGAATTAAATTATCAGAAACCTGTGAGTTGTGCGGCAGGGTGTAATTTTCTGGTGAAAAATCTTTTTTTCAATGTGCCGGCACGCAGAAAGTTTCTGAAGAGCAATACCACAGAGATGAAGCACATCATCAACGAATTTCAACGGGTAGTACTGGCGCATCCCGATATTAAATTTGGTCTGACTCACAATGATTCGGTCATATACAACCTGGAAAAAACAAATACACGTCAGCGGATCGTTCATGTTTTTGGCAAGCAGATCAATGCAAACCTTAACAGGCTGGAAAATAAAACCAGCATCATTAACTTAAGCGGCTTTGTCGGGAAGCCTGAATGTGCGAGAAAGACAACCGGGGAACAGTTCTTTTTTATCAATACCAGATACATGAGGCATCCCTACTTTCACAAGGCAGTTATGCGTGCTTATGAGAAACTCATTCCCGCAGAAACATACCCGAGTTACTTTCTTTATTTTGACGCAGATCCCGGGAACATTGATGTAAATATACATCCTACCAAGACAGAGATTAAATTTGAAAATGAGCAGGCCATATTTCAGATCATACAGGCCGCGGTGAAGGAATCGCTTGGAAAATCAAACATGATGCCTTCCATTGATTTTGAATCGTCGGATGTCATCGATATTCCTTTTGTAAAAAAAGATACTGAAATACGTCCGCCTTCGATAGAAGTTGATCATTCCTACAATCCATTTGAAAACAGCAGACAGGGAATGTCAAAACGCAAAGATGATCTTTCCAACTGGGAAGATCTTTACCGGGATCACGGCAGAGTTCCCCCTGAAGGGGATGCCCGGGAGGGATCGTTGTTTTCCGATGAAGCTGATGAAAGGATCCTTAACCAGATCGCCGGATATATTCAGATCAACAAGAGGTACATTCTCACCTCGGTAAAATCGGGATTGATGATCATTGATCAGAAGCTGGCACATGAACGGATCTTATTTGAGCAATTCATCAGGAATGTTGCTCATAATCAAAACATAGCCCAGCGTGAATTGTATCCTGAAAAAATAGATCTTGAACCTTCCGATTACCTGATGGTAAAGGAAATTTCCGGAGAGCTGGCATTATTGGGGATCGAGGTGAGTGATCTCGGAAGCAATACCGTGGTTATCAACTCCTGTCCGGAAGGAATGGATTCGGTAACTCCGAGGGACCTGATCGAACAACTGATCCAGGAGTATAAAGAAACAAACCAGAAAATCGGGAATTCTGTTACGCAGGCAGTAGCTGCTTCCCTGGCAAAGGCCGCTTCAATTGAATATGGCAAGGTGTTATATGCCGAAGAAATGCACAGACTGGTGGATGAACTTTTTGCCTGTGAGAATCCAAATTACTCACCTACAGGTAAAAAGATCATAGCGATAATGAACTTTGAAGAGTTGGAAAAGTTATTGAATTAATATTGCAGATTATAAAACAGAAAATTTTGGATAATGAATATGTATAACAGAGGAAGATTGTTCGGGTCACTGCCCCAGGTTACAAGAAGCCTGTTAATCATCAATATCATTGTATTTGTGGTAGCAGCCCTGCTTCAGCGCGTTACATTGCTGCCCTATTACCTGAGGCTGTATAACTTTCAATCCGAGCTGTTCAGGCCATACCAGTTGGTTACCCATATGTTCATGCACGGTGATATTTTTCACATTTTTGTGAATATGTTCGGGCTGTTTATGTTCGGGAGGGTCCTTGAAAATGTATGGGGGAGCAGGAAATTTTTTATTCTGTATATGACGGCCGGCCTGGGAGCTGCATTTCTTCAACTGGGCATCAATTACCTCAGCCTGGATGTCCTGCAAAATTCTCTTGAGGCTTTTCATCAGTCTCCATCACCTGAGTTGTATTGGAAGATCGTGCAAAAGTACCAGTATGCTGTAAGCAATGAAGCAAAATTTATTGCCGAAAAATGGTTTGAGAATCCGGGGAGTAACCAACTGTTTCAGCAGGCCTGGAGTGAATTGACCATGATGAAGACCAGGATAGTTAATATACCCATGGTTGGCGCATCCGGTGCTTTGATGGGAATTGTCGCTTCGTTTGCTATTTTGTTTCCGAATGTGGAATTGATGGTTATCCCGATCCCGATCCCGATCAAAGCCAAATACCTGATCGGCGGATTTATTCTTTTTGATCTTGCTTACGGGTTTATCAATTTTTCAGGAGGAAGTAACATTGCCCATTTTGCACACCTCGGAGGGGCATTGGTCGGTTTTATCCTTGTTAAAATATGGAATAAGAATCGGTTTAAAATGTATTAATTTTGTCATAAGACCAACTGGAGACAACAGGCATAATATATGGCGACAATTACAGATGAAATAAAAGAATCTTTCCGGCGGGGAACAGCCCTGGTCAAACTCATTTACATCAATCTTGCGGTCTTTTTGCTGGTAAAGATCTTATTTGTTTTCTTTTTTCTGTTCGTATCAACATCGGATGTTCAGTTCAAAGCTGTCTATTTTCAGGCAACCTACCTGAAATATTTTATGTTGCCGGCTGACCTGACCGAGTTGCTTCACAGGCCGTGGTCTTTGCTCACTTACATGTTCCTTCACTGGAACTTTCTGCATATCCTCTTCAATCTGCTGGCCCTCTTTTGGTTCGGGAGGATCTTTCTCCGGTACCTTGCCGAAAGGCAGCTCTATACGACCTATTTGCTAGGCGGATTGTCGGGAGCTGCCCTGTACCTGATATCATACAATGTGTTTCCCGGTCTTGATGCTCACAATGCTCAGGTGCTCGGAGCGTCGGCGAGTGTTGTTGCCATTCTCCTGGCCATTTCTGCTTATGCTCCCAATTATACGGTTTACCTTCCGCTGATCGGGCCGGTGAAAATTAAATACATTGCCATTGTCATCGTTGTTCTCGATTTTGTCAGAGTTGCATCGGAAAATGCAGGAGGCTTCATTGCTCATATTGGCGGTGCTGCTTACGGATATATATTTGCTTTGCAGCTTAAGAAGGGGAAAGATATCGGATCAGTCTTTGACCGTATGATGGCTTCGCTGGGAGGGATGTTTAAAAAGAAGCCCAGGATGAAAGTAAGTTACCGGAGTCAGGCCAAAAAAATGGATGACATGCAATACAACAAGGCTAAAGCGGAAAATCAGAAGGAGATAGACCGGATACTTGATAAGATTGCTAAGTCGGGATATGACAGCCTTTCAAAAAGAGAGAAAGAAACCTTGTTTAAAATGAGTAATAAAAGTTAGAGGCAATAGAACATTGGGAAAGTACATAAGGAAAATACTGTTTTGGATAAATCTGCTGGTTGCATGTTCACTTTTTACGGCTTATATGGCCAATTTTATTAATCCTGCAAAGATCTGGCAGATCGCTTTTTTCGGGTTGGCTTACCCGGCACTTTTGCTGATCAACATCGGGTTTATCATTTTCTGGATCTGGCAGAAAAAGATGCTTGCTCTCATTTCGGCATTTGTTATTGTAGCCGGTTGGACAAATGTGGGCAGGTACATACAGATCAGGGCATTTGAGAAATCTTTCGAAACGGGCCGTGCCGTTAAATTGCTTTCCTATAACGTAAGGGCATTTAGCAGTTTTATGCTGGAGGACGGAAGCAATCTTCTTGATAGTGTTTTGGCTTTTGTTAATGAAGAGGGTACGGACATACTCTGTTTTCAGGAGTTTTATGTTCAGAATGCGCACGAGAAACAGAGTGAAGCTTATATTGACAGCATGTTCGTCAGGATGCCATACAAGCATATTAGGTTTTATTATAAGCCTTCACAAACATCAAATTATGGCCTTGCAACCTACAGCAAATATCCGATAATAAATGAAGGTTCTCTTACCTTTGAAAATTCAACTAATTCCTGTTTGTATACAGATATGGTTATCCACAACGATACGATCAGGGTATACAATGCGCATCTCCAGTCCATCAAGTTGAAAATGAACGGATACAATTTTGCAGACAGCCTGGTATTTCCATTTAATTCGAAACGGGTAAATGAAGTAAGATATATATCGGGAAGATTAAAAAGGGGATTTATCAAACGGGCGGAACAGGTTGATATACTTAGCGCACACATCAGAAGATCACCTTATAAGGTTGTTGTTTGCGGCGATTTTAATGACACGCCTGTCTCTTATACGTACCAGAAGATCAGAGGTGATCTGAAGGATGCATTTATCCGGTCGGGGAAAGGTATCGGGAATACGTATCGCGGTAATTTCCCGTCATTCCGGATTGATTTTATATTTCACAGCAGGGATATGGGATCTTCAGATTACCGGACCCACAGACTGGATATTTCGGACCATTATCCGGTGAGCTGTAGTTTTTGGATTGAAGAATAGAATTGTCAGAAGGATGAACTGATTAATCGAATAACTGATGAAATGAAGATTCTGATAGGCTAATCGTATATTTCAGTTAATCGATTCTCCGGTTCATCAATTCACCAAATTCACAACGATATGATTAAACATTTAAAAGTGCCCAGCAACCAGTACCAAGGACCAGTACTCATCCTTCGCCCCGAGGTCTCGGGGCTTCGGACGGCAAAGCCAGGGACCTAAAATATTTTCTTCAACATTGGATATTCGTCATTGAACATTCCACATTTGAAGATTTTTAGAACCAGTACAGCAACCAGGGAACAGCACCCAACAAGCTTTACAGGGCTTTGATAATCTGTTTCAGACAGTATATGGAACCAATCAATAAGGTAAATTTAAAATATCGTTGTATTTTTTTTATAACATTGCAATTGAGAATCAGATAAGGCTTCAATACATTATATATTGCCGAATATATACCAAATATGTTTTAACCACAAAATCTAA
>JASFVU010000519.1:0-3029 GCA_050049665.1 Bacteroidales bacterium
TGTATGGGAGCCTGATGAAGATGTCAATTGGGGAGCTGAATCTGAGTGGTTAGAAGACAACAGACGTTACTCTAAAGAACATGATCTGGACGATCCTCTTGCTGCCGTACAAATGGGACTTATTTATGTAAATCCTGAAGGACCTGGAGGAAAGCCTGATCCCGTTGCAGCGGCTGAAGACATCCGCGAAACCTTTAAACGCATGGCAATGAATGATGAAGAAACGGTGGCACTTATTGCAGGTGGCCATTCCTTTGGAAAAACACATGGCGCAGGAGATACTGCTCATGTTGGTCCGGAACCCGAAGCGGCAGGCATTGAAGAACAGGGCTTGGGATGGAAAAGTACGCATGGCTCCGGAAAAGCCGGCGATACCATCACCAGTGGTATAGAAGTCACATGGACACAGACTCCTGCCAAGTGGAGTTACTACTTCTTCGAAAACCTGTTTAAATACGATTGGGAACTAACCAAAAGCCCTGCCGGCGCTTATCAGTGGGTAGCAAAAAATACCGATAAGGTTATTCCTGATGCCCATGATGCATCAAAAAAGCATGCTCCGGCCATGCTTACTACCGACCTGTCTTTGCGTTTCGATCCTGTTTATGAAAAAATTTCAAGACGTTTCTATGAAAATCCGCTTGAATTTGCAGATGCCTTTGCCCGTGCATGGTTTAAGCTCACTCACCGGGATATGGGACCCAGGGCACGTTACTTAGGTCCGGAAGTACCCTCGGAAGAACTGCTTTGGCAAGATCCGGTTCCCGCTGTTGATCATATGTTGATCGATGAAAATGATGTTGCCCGATTAAAAGCTAAAGTGTTGAAATCAGGTTTGTCTGTTGCTCAATTGGTATCAACAGCATGGGCTTCGGCCTCAACATTCCGGGGATCCGACAAACGTGGCGGAGCCAACGGTGCACGTATCCGTCTTAACCCGCAAAAGAACTGGGAAGCAAATAACCCTGCCCAGCTAAGCAAAGTATTGAAAACACTGGAAGGTATCCGCGATGAATTTAACAGTGCTCAATCAAACGACAAAAAAGTATCACTCGCCGACTTAATTGTATTGGCAGGATGTGCAGGTGTTGAAAAAGCGGCAAAAGATGCCGGGTATGATATTACTGTTCCTTTCAGTCCGGGGCGTACGGATGCATCGCAAGAACAAACAGATGTAGAGGCTTTTGATGTGCTGGAACCGGCAGCCGACGGTTTTCGTAATTATTTAAAAAAGAAATATTCCGTATCAACCGAAGAGTTATTGGTTGACAAAGCACAATTGCTGACCTTAACTGCACCTGAAATGACTGTTCTTGTAGGTGGCATGCGTGTATTAAACACAAATTACGACAATTCGGAACATGGTGTCTTCACAGATCAAAAGGAAGTGCTCACCAATGATTTTTTCATGAATTTGCTCGATATAAATACGGATTGGAAACCAGTTAACGATGACAAAGAGATCTTTGAAGGATACGGCAAAAAAACCGGGAAAATTAAATGGACTGCTACCCGTGCCGACCTGATCTTTGGTTCGAACTCCGAGCTCAGAGCGCTCGCTGAAGTATACGCAAGTTCAGATGCCCGGGAAAAATTTGTGAATGACTTTGTGTCGGTATGGAACAAAATAATGAACCTTGATCGCTACGATCTGGCCTGATTCTTCTGTAATACACAGATCACCGGCTACTAGCAAGATGCAGAACCAGGAGCGGTGTGGCGGGTTTTGAGACTTTCGTATCTTAAAGTGACGATTCACCGGAGATACGCAGTCGCCGCCACACATTTCCTATTTGCATTCACGCACCGGTTTTAACGATGCAGTATTTTGATACTTAACCCTTTTTGTGCAGACCATCCCTCTTTATCCGTGAGGCTTATAAAGAAATGATAGTCACCTTTATCATATACCCCGTCAACATCCCCTGAAGGGATTGAAATAAACATATCCGTTTCAAATTCATTTAATCCTTCCGGGATATCATAATCCTCAATAAAAGTAAACGGATTAACAGGGCCTTTGATCGAATCAAGGTTACATTCCGTAACTTCGGTGCTATGAGAATGCTGGTCAAAATTATGATGGATGTCTATGCTGTACGAGCCGAGCTCCGCATTATCCGTGAATAGTACTTTCAGCTCAAACGATTCTCCGAAATACAAAGTATCACAATTTACGGGGAACGCATCCTGTATGGTTAAATCAATGGTTGGTTTTTCTTTATCTATTTCTTCATCCTCTGCACATGAGTAAAAAAACATGAGCATAAGAAAAGAAATAAAAAGAATTTTAAGTGCTTTCATAGCTAAAAATTAAAAGACAGGCTCTCAAAGCAGCCTGTCCAAATGTTTTATAAAATTAGAAGTTCAATACTATCGGATAATGACTGGAAAAAGTCCAGTTTCCGCCAAATGCATCTTTACATTTTATTACGATGTAGTAATTGGCCGATTGCCATGCAATATCTCCCGTGATTTCTTTCGGTTCGATATTGTTATCGTATTCTGCCCCAACTGTTATACTTGCAGAAAAACTATGAGAAGCAGGACTATCAAACTCATGAGTATGTAAAATAGTGATCGTATTAGTGGCATTAACATCCGTATCAGATAAATTTTGATCTTCGCGCACTAATCCGATATACATGCCTCCCAAATATGTGTCATCACTTACAGAGCCCGAAATGCTGATTATCTCTCCATTATTGAAAACCTGGTTATTTGCCGGGGCACTTGAAACAGTAATTTCAGGAGCAACATCATCATCGGGTTGCTGAATATAAAGGTCTTCTTCAACAGTAGTTTGTTGCCCTTCCATATCGGTAACAATAAAATGAAAATGATATTCTCCGGTATCTGCCTCAGCAGAAATGTCTATATGCTTGTGGAAGGCCGGATTTATTAATCCGGAGAATTCCGTAAATGTACTGTCATATTCCCATCCTTCTTCATCTTCCTTATGAATTTCAACGATAACCACGTCGACTTTTGCTTCGGCAACAATTTCTGCCTCTACATGCAGGTCGCTG
>JASFVU010000056.1:0-9546 GCA_050049665.1 Bacteroidales bacterium
TCCAGTAAAGCTCCAATGATCAAATCTCAATACTCAAAGGCCTGTTTAATCGTGTAATTGATTAATTGATAAAACTGGTGAACTAAAGAAATATACGATTGGCCTTCCGGAATCTTCATTTCATCAGTTCATCGATTATTCAGTTAATCAATAAGCTTGCGGGTTGGAATTTGAGATTTCCCTGCCTTCCGGGGTTTCTTAAATTATAGTCTTCCTGATTTAAAAAGTCTTTCTATATTTGAGCCGCATTTATAGCGAATTACAACCTAACAACACGTTAAACTGATGAAGATCAGGATTATTGATATTTCAATAATTATACTTTACCTGCTTTCCACCATTGTTATAGGATTGGTCCTGAAAAAACGTGCACAACAAAATAAATCAGCATACTTACTGGGAGGTAACAGGCTTCCCTGGTATATGCTGGGATTATCGAATGCATCAGGGATGTTTGATATTTCGGGGACCATGTGGCTTGTTACACTGGCGTTTGTCTACGGGTTAAAAAGCATCTGGATCCCCTGGCTATGGCCCATTTTCAACCAGGTATTCCTGATGGTGTTTTTGTCGATCTGGCTGAGACGGTCAAATGTAACCACAGGGGCCGAATGGATCCGTACACGGTTTGGCACCAACCGGGGCAGTTCATTATCCCATACCGTTGTAGTCGTTTTTGCCCTGATCATGTGCCTCGGATACCTTGCCTATGGGTTTATCGGACTGGGAAAGTTCATTGAGATCTTCATTCCGTGGGAAGTTATTTCACCTTATATGCCATTTACATTACCTCCCTCCTATGTTCCCCATTTTTATGGTATCTTGTTCACCCTTTTCGCTGTTTTTTATTCCGTGCTCGGAGGAATGACAAGCATTGTATGGGCGGATGTTGTCCAGTATACCATTATGACCATATCATCCGTTGCCATTGCTGTTATTGCCATGATAGCACTCTCCGGGAATACCCTGGTGGTTCCTGACGGATGGGAGAGTCCTTTTTTCGGGTGGAAACTTACACTCGACTGGAAGCAGATCATACCGGAAGTGAATGATAAGATAGCCAGTGACGGCTATTCCCTCTTTACCGTATTTTTCATGATGATGCTGTTCAAAGGAATTCTGGTGAGTATGGCCGGTCCGGCCCCGAACTACGACATGCAAAAAATACTATCGACAAAATCACCGGCTGAAGCAGCTAAAATGAGCGGCTTTGTTTCCGTCATACTGATGCCTGTCCGTTACCTTATGATTGCGGGTTTTGCTGTTTTGGGATTACTTTTTTATGAGAAGCTCGACCTTATTGCAGGAGGAAGAATAGATTTCGAACAGGTTCTGCCATCGGCGATCAACGAATTTGTCCCGGCAGGTTTGCTTGGATTATTACTGGCAGGGCTGCTGGCTGCTTTTATGTCCACATTTGCCGGAACCCTGAATGCCGCACAGGCTTACCTCGTCAATGACATCTACCTTAAATACATGAACCCCCGGGCCACAAATAAACAGATCAGCATTTCAAATTACCTTACGGGGATTGTCGTTGTTGTGATCAGCATCATATTCGGGATCTTTGCCCTTGATGTAAACGGCATATTACAATGGATCGTTTCGGCATTGTATGGCAGTTACGTGGCTTCGAACGTATTAAAATGGTACTGGTGGCGGTTCAACGGACATGGATTTTTCTGGGGAATGGTCGCAGGCATGATCCCTGCCCTGGTATTTCCGTATTTGTTCAGCGAGACCCTTGACCTGTACTATTTCCCGCTGATACTTGTCGTATCTGCCGCAGGGTGTGTCATTGGGACCTATTCTGCTCCTCCGACCGATGAAGAAACACTGAAAAGCTTTTACCGCCAGGTCCGGCCCTGGGGTTTCTGGAAACCAATAAGGACCATGGTTGAAAAAGAAGATCCCGGATTCAGGGCAAATAAGAACTTTGGAACAGACATGTTGAATGTCGTGCTGGGAATTGTCATTCAAACAAGTCTTGTCGCTTTGCCCATATATTTTGTATTAATGAAAAAGGACCGGGTTATATTCTTCTCCGTTCTGATCATTGTACTGGGTATTATCATGAAAAAAACCTGGTGGGATAAACTAAAATATGCTAACAAATAAAATCATAAAAACAACTACAGATGAAATCATTTGAAGACCGCCTGAACCAGCTCAAGATCAACCATAAATCATTGATCAACACAATAAATGAGCCTGTTGAGGAATCCAACGGTATCATTCAGCGTTATAAGTATCCGATACTTACCGGAGCCCATACCCCGCTTCACTGGCGATATGATCTGAATGCAAAAACCAATTCCATGTTGCTGGAAAGAATCGGGATTAACGCCGCCTTCAATGCCGGGGCCATTAAACTGAACGATAAATATCTTTTAGTGGTGAGGGTCGAAGCTGCTAACCGGAAATCATTTTTCGCCGTGGCCGAAAGTCCGGACGGTATCAATGGATTTCAATTCCGTGACAGGCCGGTCACGATGCCTGAAACCGAAGACCCGGATACCAATGTATACGATATGCGTGTTGTAAAACATGAAGATGGCTGGATCTATGGCCTGTTCTGCACAGAACGCCATGATCCCGGCAAACCGGATGATACTTCTGCAGCAATAGCAAAATGCGGGATTGCACGCACAAAAGACCTTGTTACATGGGAAAGATTACCCGATCTGATAAGTCACTCGGGTCAGCAAAGAAACGTTGTCCTTCATCCTGAGTTCATTCACGGCAAATATGCACTTTATACAAGGCCACAGGATGGTTTTATTGAAACCGGCTCCGGGGGTGGTATCGGGTTTGGTCTGACCGACAGCATGGAAAAAGCTGAAGTATTCAATGAAAAGATCATGGGTCCGAAAGTGTACCACACGATCACAGAAGTCAAAAATGGTCTTGGCCCTGCCCCTGTTAAGACAGATAAAGGCTGGTTGCATCTGGCACATGGTGTGAGAAATACTGCTGCCGGATTGCGGTATGTATTGTATGCCTTTATGACTGATCCGGAGGATCCTTCCAGGGTAATTCACCGTCCCGCCGGTTATCTTATGGCCCCGGAATCCGGCGAGCGTATCGGTGATGTATCCAACGTTCTTTTTTCGAACGGTTGGATATGTGATCCTGACGGAACTATTTTTATCTATTACGGCAGCTCGGATACCAGAATGCATGTTGCCACCACCAGTATCCGGATCATGACAGATTATTGCCTGAATACACCCGAAGATGGCCTGAGATCCGCAAAAACCGTTGAATCAATTAACAAATTGATAGACAATAACAAAGGATTGTATTAGGTCTTCTGCCGGCTGAACAACTCCGGCAGATCCCATGTACCTGATCCGGATACACAAGAAATTATATCATGAAAATAAACGGATTGTGAACGAAATAACGAATATGCAGAAAGAAACCATGGTTGACTACCTTGCCGGATTTGCAAACAGTCAACTGACCAACCACATCATGCCATTCTGGAGAACAGATGCAGTTGACCACAGGCAGGGGGGATTTCATGCCCATATCAATCAGGATATGTCTGTCGATCCGCATGAAGTAAAAGGCTTGATCCTCAACTCCAGGATCCTGTGGACTTTTTCAGCAGTTTACAAAAAACTGCGGAACAACCAGGATAAAGAAATGGCTGAAAGAGCTTACAGGTATATCTCAACCCACTTTTCCGATCCGGAATACGGAGGATACTACTGGTCTCTGAACCAGGACGGATCGCCGGCTGAGATGAAGAAACAGATCTACGCCCAGGCATTTACCATATACGCCCTGAGCGAATATTATAAGATCACCGGCGATGAACAGGTCCTGAATCAGGCGATCGACACTTTTCATCTGATTGAAAAACACTATTTTGATAATGAAAAGAATGGATATATCGAAGCCTGTACCAGGGAATGGAAAGAAATAGACGATCTCAGGCTGAGCCCGAAAGATATGAATGAAAGGAAATCGATGAACACACATCTGCATGTGCTTGAGGCTTATACAAATCTGTACATGGTCCGGAAAGATCCGTTACTGAAAAAAAAGCTGGAAAACCTGATTGACGTGTTCCTCAAATACATTATCAATCCTGCCGACAACCATCTTGAGCTTTTTTTTGACGAAAACTGGAACACAAAAAGCAGTGTTTTTTCTTATGGTCACGACATAGAAGCGAGCTGGCTGTTGCATGAAGCTGCCCTGGTTATTGAAAACCAAATGCTGATAAAAACTGTCGAAAAAGCAAGCATAAAAATTGCGGATGCCGCCAAAACGGGAATCTATGAAAACAAAGCGCTTCTGTATGAAGATGACAGGGCCGGCCGGCACAAAGATCATGAGTTTGAGTGGTGGGCCCAGGCTGAAGCCGTAGTCGGTTTTCTGAATACTTATGTCCTTACCGGAAAAAATCATTATCTTGAACATGCTTTTTCCATAGCCCGCTTTATTGATAACTTTGTCGCGGACAAAAAAAACGGAGAATGGTTTTTCAGGGTAGACCTGAACGGAAATCCGGTTGCCGGACATGAGAAAGCAGGCTTTTGGAAATGCCCGTATCACAATGCAAGAGCATGTCTGGAAATACTACACAGAATACAGATACTGAAATCTTAAACCACTGCTTATGAAAAAGTTCAACCCGGCTTTTAACTTTTTCCTGCTTACAATTGCTTTACTACTGCACTCATGCGGTAAAATGAATTCATACGACGTGAAGACCATCATTAGCTTAAACAAAAACTGGAATTTCCGGATGAAAGGGGATACTCTCCGGCTTCCTGCCGATGTTCCGGGATGTGTACACACAGATCTCTTAAAAAATAACAGGATCCCCGATCCGTTTTACCGCGATAACGAAAAAGAATTGCAGTGGATCGATAAGAAAGACTGGATATATACATGTGAGTTTAACCTGACAGAAGAACAGATTGCCCGCAAACAGGCCCATATTTTGTTTGAAGGACTCGATACTTACACAAAAGTATACCTCAATGAACAGCTCATACTGGAAACGGATAACATGTTCAGAACATGGCGTAAGGATGTAAAACATGTTATCAGAAAAGGTAAAAACAGCCTTTCGGTAGAATTTTTATCACCGGTAAAGGCTGGCCTGGAAAAACTGGAAGAATTGGGATATGGCCTGCCGGCCGTAAACGATCAATCCGAAAACGGAGGACTGGGAGATAAAAAAGTAAGTGTGTTTACAAGAAAATCACCCTATCATTACGGATGGGACTGGGGTCCAAGGTTTGTCACATCAGGAATATGGAGACCTGTAAAACTGGTGTTAGCCGATGATGCCGAAATCAAAAGTATACATTATAAACAGGTATATGTTTCGGAAAAGGATGCCAACGTAGATGCCCTTGTAGAAATAGAAGTATGGGAAAAAGGGAGGTATAAAATACGCATAGAATCTGATAAAAACGGAGGAGAGCTCAGCTCATCCGCCCATAGTTTAAATCCCGGGACGCATAAACTTATGCTTCCTTTTCTGATCAAAAAGCCCGATCTGTGGTGGCCAAACGGCATGGGAGATCAGAATTTATATGCATTTACAGCCTTTCTGATCAAAGATGATAAGATCATCGATACCTTATCTCACAAAATAGGCCTCAGGGAAATTGAACTTGTCAGGGAAACGGATTCGGCCGGTACCAGTTTTTACTTTAAAGTAAACGGAAAAAATGTCTTTGCCAAAGGTGCAAACTATATTCCCAACGATAATTTTCTGAACAGGGTAAGCAGAGAAAAATATGAAAAAATAATCAGGTCGGCTGCTGATGCGAATATGAACATGGTACGTGTCTGGGGCGGAGGGATCTACGAAAATGATATCTTTTACGATCTGTGCGACAAATACGGACTCCTGGTTTGGCAGGACTTTATGTTTGCCTGCAGTATGTACCCGGGAGACGATGCATTCCTTGAAAATGTAAGGCAGGAAGCCATCGATAATGTGAAACGTTTGCGTAACCATGCTTCTATTGCCCTGTGGTGCGGGAACAACGAGATTGATGCGGCCTGGTGCGAAGGTAACCCTGACTGCGGATGGAGCTGGAAAGAAAGGTATACGGAACAACAGAGAAAGTATATCTGGCATAGCTATGATACGCTCTTCCATATCATGTTACCGGCCGTGGTCGGAGAATACGACGGGATCATGGCATACTGGCCTTCATCGCCTCAGGCTGACTGGGGTGTGCATGCAAGTTATGAAACCACCTCGGGCGACCGGCATTTCTGGGGTGTCTGGCACGGAAAACTTCCTTTCAGCGCCTTTTATGATTATGTTGGGCGTTTCATGAGTGAATACGGATTTCAGTCTTTCCCTTCGATGAGTAGCATCCGGAAATTTACCGTCCCCGGTGATCTGGCCGTCGAATCGGATGTTATGCTGGCTCATCAGAGGAGCGGAAAAGGCAATGCATTGATCATAAAATACATGGAGGACCTGTATCCTGTCCCGGAAGAATTTGATAAACTCGTTTACCTTGGACAGGTATTGCAGGCAGAAGGAATTAAACAGGCTATTCATGCACACAGGGCCCACAAACCCTTTTGTATGGGAACATTATACTGGCAACTGAATGATTGCTGGCCTGCCGCTTCCTGGTCGAGTACCGATTACTATACAACATGGAAGGCACTGCATTATTATGCAAAAAAAGCCTATCAACCGGTTATCCTTGCATTTATTCCTGACAAAGAAGACATTATTATCTCGGTCTGCAGCGATAAAAATGAAAAAGAAAAAGCTGAACTTTATTATGCAATTAAGGATTTTCACGGTAAGGTACTGGAAAAACATACGGTTGATACGGAAATCGATCCGGATAAAGCCGTGGTGGCCGTAAAACTTGACAAAGACAGATTATTGCCAACGTATGATCCGGGTGAGATCTTCCTGGAAGCACAGCTATTGCAAAAGGAGGCGGTCATTGCAAAAGAACTGTATTTTATCAATGTCCCGAAAAGACTGAACCTGCCAAAACCTGACATAGATTATAAGGTATCCGAAAAAGGAGAGAATATCATTATCGAACTCCGGAGCGATCAACTCGTTCGAAATGTATATCTGTCTGTTGACGGACATGAAATACACTTTTCAGACAATTACTTTGATCTTATTCCCGGCGAAAAAATCAGGGTGACATGCAAAACAGGAAATGATGAGGAATTTCCTGAAGAAGCTCTGAATATCATCTCGCTGAATGATATTATTAATCCGTAACTTATTTCCCGTATGAGAAACTTTATTAAAGTATTGCCGGTTTTTGTCGCATTTTATTGCATGGGGTTTGTGGACATCGTCGGAACAGCTGTCAACTACGCTTCCAAAGATTTCGAACTTACGGAATCGACTATGCAGTTCCTGACCATGATGATCTTTATCTGGTTTTTTGTTTTTTCGATACCCACCGGTATCCTTCAGGATAAGTTCAGTAAAAAAACGCTGGTTATTTCAGCATTGATCATCACCACCCTGGCTATGCTGGTCCCTTTTCTTGTCTATAACTATGTTGTGTTAATGGTAAGTCTGGCACTCATGGGCATTGGCAATACGATCATACAGGTCTCCCTTAATCCGCTTCTGTATGACGTTTCACCGAAAGGCAGTTATTCCAGCAATATGTCATTGTCTCAATTCATAAAAGCCATTGCCGCTTTTCTGGGGCCTGTTATTGCGGTTTTCTTTGTCAGAACCCTTGGCGACTGGAAATTTATCTTTGTTGTATACGGTTGTCTGTCGATCGTTTCAGGAATATGGCTGTTTTTTACTCCTGTCCGGGAAAGCCGGAAAAAATCCACCCCGGTCAGTTTTCGTTCCTGTTTTAAACTGTTTGGCAATACCTATATTTTAGTCATGGTCCTGGGAATATTCATTGTTGTTGGTTTGGATGTCGGTATGAATACCGGTATTCCTAATGTATTAAAACAGTTCGGGTTAACACAGGATCAGGCCATCAGGGGCATCAGCCTGTATTTCATTGCTTTGATGGTTTCCCGGTTCCTGGGAGCCCTTATCCTGAAAAAGATCTCTTCTTCATGGTTCCTTCTTGTTTCTGCGGTTATAACATTAGCCGGGCTTATCCTGCTGATCATGAATAGTTCGGCAATGCTGGCAGGTGCGGGGATCGTTGTTGTAGCTTTGGGTTCCGCCAATATCTTTCCGCTGATATTTTCATTGAGTGTTGAAAAATATCCTGAGAAATCCAATGAGATCTCTGCTTTGATGATCATGGCCATATCCGGAGGGGCAATATTCCCTTTTATCATGGGAGTGATCGTTGACACTGTCAGTCTCAGGGCAAGCATTGTTTTCCTGTTCCTGATAAGTCTCTACCTGTTCATTATAGGTATGAAGAATTTACTGTCGAACCCGGAATGAATTTTTATCCTGACATGTGTTTACATTTTATGTAAATCTGTTTCAGGATGAGACAGATCAGCAACCATCCTTCGAGTGGCAAAGCCCGCCTTCACCGGGTTACGGCGGGCAAAGCCAGGAACCGGAGACCAGTTCACAAACAGTCTATCATATAACAGATCTTGCATTATCTCTGTTGGTATCATTAAGATCGCTTCAGAAATGACTGAATGACGGAACAGTTTCTCAAGATTTGCATACACATCTTGCACACTGCCTTAAAAACAAAAATTGATTATTCCACCCCCATGGAATACATACCTTGTTCGGGAAAATATTAAAAAATCAAAAAAATAACCCCAAAAGTTATAGTTTTTAAATTTTGACCCCTGTTTTTTTGATAGTTTTCAATAAACAAATGCGATTAATTGATTTTTTATACTATATTTGCCTTTTATTAAGAAAATTTATCAATCATTAACTTACAAAAGCTGTAATATGAAAGCAAAACTTGAATACATTTGGCTGGATGGTTACAAGCCTACGCAAACCATGCGCAGCAAAACACTGGTAGTTTCAGATTTTAACGGTAAACTGGAAGGATGTCCGGTATGGTCATTCGACGGTTCTTCCACAGAACAGGCCGCAGGAAATGATTCGGACTGTTTGTTAAAGCCCGTGGCTTTATTCCCGGATCCTGCAAGAAAAGACGGCTGGCTGGTGATGACAGAGGTATTGAATGCCGATGGCACACCTCATGTCTCAAACGGCAGGGCCACCATTGATGATGATGACGATGATTTCTGGTTCGGTTTCGAACAGGAGTACGTCCTTTGGGACCTGGATCACCATACCCCGCTTGGATTTCCGGCACCGGGTTATTATCCTCCTCCCCAGGGTCCTTTTTACTGTTCGGTCGGGGCCGAATACAATATCGGAAGAAACATCGTTGAAGAACACCTTGATAACTGTATCGCCGCAGGCATAAATCTGGAAGGGATCAATGCAGAAGTTATGAAAGGACAGTGGGAATACCAGATCTTTGCAAAAGGAGCAAAAGCAGCAGGTGATCAGATCTGGGTTGCCCGGTATATCGCCGAACGTGTCGGAGAAAAGTACGGTGTTCGTATAAACCTTCATCCGAAACCGGTCGATGGCGACTG
>JASFVU010000520.1:0-3013 GCA_050049665.1 Bacteroidales bacterium
TTCATTCATCTGCTTTTTATGCGAGTTAAAAGATGCTTCCGTTCCGCTTTTGTAGTCGATCACATCAACACATTCCGGAAACATGACAACCCTGTCCGGTCGCCTGATACCACTCTTTGGAACAATTATATCAGTCTCATTGATGATCTTCCCGCTTCCGTCGAACCATCTTAACACATCATGATCCCGGACGGATCTTTGCAGATGATCAATAAATTCCTCTGATTCTTCCTGAGAAATGTATCCTTTATAAATTGCTCTTTTAACCGCTCCTGAAATGTCCTCTATGGTTGTTATTTCAGACAGGATCTCATGCAGGACCTTTCCCCTGTTTCTCTTTTGCTCGGCATTTTTGTACGTTTCAGTCAAAAATTCAAATCCTGAAGGATTAAAAAACAATCTGTTAATAGCCGGCTCTCCGCCGGACGGTAAAATGGATGTTTCAGTGTCACCAACAAATCCCGGAGAACGACGTTTCACAGGTTCACCTGCCTCGAATATTTCTTCGGCTTCATCATAATTCACTCCAAAGTTCCTTAACTTCCTGTCTTTAACAACCGCTGATATCAGATCTCCCACAGTGGAAAGTCTTTTTCCTGACAAACCCGAATCGTTGTAATGCGGATATAAGATCAGGGTCTCTTCTGCCCTGGTAAGCATGACATACAGCAGGTTCAGATTATCAATATAGGATTTTAACATTTCAAGGTAGTAGAATTCCGAAAAATAAGTCTCTGCCAGTTTACCGGAATAATTTACAGGGACTAATGGCAATATATCAAATTCTTTTACCGGAGACTTTGTCCATAATATGGTATTTGTTTTCTGATCCAGGTTCCAGTTACAATAAGGAGCCATGACAACTTTGAACTCAAGCCCTTTTGCTTTGTGAATGGTCAGTATCCGGATCGCATTTTGCGATTCTGCCGAAGATACCGATTTCGTATTTCCTTCATCTTCCCAGTATTCCAGGAATTTCTCTATATCCGAATGATTTGATTGTACATAATCATGAACAAGGTCAAGAAAAGCATGGATATATGCCAGATCTTTTTCGGGTAATTGCGGCATAAAAATGGCTGTCAGACGTTCAGCCAGTTCATACAAAGGCAGTGCAAGCAAAGTATCGGTCTTATTTACTAATTCATCGGGTAAGAAAGATAAAGCCCCATCCTTTGTGCTCATCCCGGGAACAAACAGAAAATCGGATAATCCCGTATCATCTTCCGGGTGTGTTCTGAGAATTTTCAGTCCGGTAACCAGCTTTCCCCTGTTTATATCATTTTCCGGATGGACAAGGTACCTGAGTCCGGCAACCAGAATATTGACCGGACCGGAAGAAGACAGGAACAGCGATTCATCGGAGATCACATTTACATTGGTTGAAAATCTGCCTTTCGAGTTTTCCCGGATCAATTGGTCTGCCAGGTACTTCCCTTCTTTTTTTCCCCGGACAAGTATAGCTATATCACCGGGAGAATACCCCGAATTCAGAAGTTGATCGATGTCACTGAGAAAGGCATCCGACAGGATCGATTCGTCCTCGCTGACCGACTGCCTTGAAAAGAGTCTCATTTTAACATGTCCGGTGACTCCTGACTGATCTGCAGAAATTTGTTCACTGCCCTTATAGATCCCGGAGATCATATTTCTGAAGCCGGGATGCACCTCCGGAAAATCGTTATTCACTTTTTCAAAAGCCCCTTCAATTACATCGATGGCCGACGGGAACAAATCATTGGCAAACTCAACGATCGTCTTACAGCTTCGCCAGTTATACTGCAGATCCCGGAACCGCAGGTATTCACTGCCCAGATCTTGATGAATTTCATCGGCAAGAATCTCCCAGTCGCTGTTTCTCCATCTGTATACCGATTGTTTAACATCACCTACAAGCAGACAATCATGCCCTTGTGAAATGCTGTTTTCGATCAACGGAAGCATATTTTTCCATTGCATCTGTGAAGTGTCCTGAAATTCATCGATCAGAAAATGATTATACCGGTTACCTGTTTTCTCATAAATAAAAGGAGCCGGATTGTGATTGATGATCTTATTGATAAATCCGGGTGAATCACTGAGTAAAAATGAATTCTGTGAGTACCTGTACTGGGAGACCTTGTCTGAAAGATCGGACAAGATGCCGAGGGTATGCAAATTCCTCAATATGACTTTGCATGTCAGGTAGTGCCTGTAGTATTTATCCAGAAAAGCAACTATATCGTTTAATATGGGAAGCAACTGTTCCTGTGCAATACGGATCACCATATCCTTGTTCGGAGAATCACCTGCCGGCCAGAATTCCGGACCTTCGAGTATCTTTCTGACATAACTGTTAGGTCTCTCAATTGTCTTGTTCTGCAGCTTTCTCAGATACGGACCTATTCCCGTGCTTTTATGATAAAAATCGGCATCTTCCAGACCATTGGAATCTATTGTGGCAATCCCTGCTGCTGCAAACCCGGCAAGTTCCGATTCGGTAAAATTGATCGACTTATATAATGCAGTCCGAAAATCACCCAACCCTTTCCTATCGGAAATAATCTGAAAAATCCGGTGTGATTCGGCAGAGAATTCCTCCCTGAAAACTTCATTTCCCAGACTGAGCAGGTCAGGCTTAAAATCCCATGATTTTCCCTCGGCTATCCTTTCCATGGAAAACTCCACTATCCACTCAAGCAACGAAGGATTGTCTTTCAATGTATCAATTAAGGAGTCTACAGCATAATGTACTACAGGTCTTGTTTCGATCTCGATATTATAGTTGCCCGGGATGCCCAGTTCATGCGTGAAGGCCCTGATTATCCGTTGAAAAAAAGTGTCTATGGTTTCAACATTCAGCCAGGAATAATTATGGAGGATGTTTTGGAGTATTACAGTTGCCTTGTTCCTGATATGGTTTTCTTTAAATCCGCTTACCTCCGTTAAATTTTCAAGTTGCCTTGAAGGTTTTCCTTTTGAAAGTATATCCAGTTAATCAAGCACAAGTCTCTTCATTTCTTAAGTGTCCTTA
>JASFVU010000521.1:0-3012 GCA_050049665.1 Bacteroidales bacterium
ATTAAAGGGCTATAATACAGATGTTTACGGATTTGAAAAACCTTTGTTAAATGCCTTGAAGGAACACCACAAAACAGCTTTGATCTTAGGTACCGGTGGTGCATCAAAAGCTGTGGCCTATATCCTGGAAAAGCATTCGATCGGGTATAAATACGTATCCAGAAAGCCGGTACGATCAGGTATCTTCTCATACGGTGATCTGACACCTGAAATAATAGCTCATTATACAGTCATCGTAAATACCAGTCCGGCAGGAATGTATCCCAACGATCATATAAAGCCTGATATTCCTTATGAGGGTATAGGATCCGGTCACATTCTGTACGATTTGATATACAACCCCCAAAGGACCCTGTTTCTGAAAGAAGGAGAATCCAGAAAAGCAATCATCATAAACGGGCTTTCTATGTTGCACTTGCAGGCCGAAAAGGCTTGGGAAATCTGGAATCGGAGGTAGAGGGGATCAATAGATCTTGAATGCCATTTCACTTAATTTGGAACTTAGTTTGATACCATATTTTGTAGCATTGCCCGGGCTCAATTCAAATTTCAGGTTGTTGCCCACAATTACAAAATTGATGGCCGCACCATCGTTTATCGCACCGTTTTTCTCTGTGACAATCAGTGTACTTTTATTACCAAGCTGAGAAACTATTGCCGGCAGATTCTTTGTGCTGTTAAACGGCACAATAAGAATATGGCAGGTAGAAATTTCAGCTGGTGTATTGAAAGTCTTTACGGTTATCGGCTGGCTTCCAACCCGTTTACCGTTGGTATAGGTTTTTAATTGACTGAAAATGGGAGCGGAGCCGTATACCCCGATAACAAAAGGGCCTGTTTTGTAACTGGCAGGCCATTCAATCAAGCGCGAGAAGTTATAGACAAACATTGCTTCCGCCCTAGAAATATTCGTCTGACCAAAAGCTCCGAGAAAAAATGCACTCAAACATGAAAGTAGTATAATCCTTCTCATTTCTAGTTGTTTTGCTTGTTTAACGTCTAAAAATAGCTATTTGTTTCTATTTAAAAGAAAAAAGATTTAAACAGAAATTTGTTCCGGTGCAAATGGATACCTGATATCCCAAAGATGCAATCCATGCGCCGGTGCGGATTCTCCGGCCCGGCATCTGTCCTTTGCATTAATGATGTCAGTGAACTGATCCAGGCTAAGCTTTCCCTTTCCCATACTGATCAGAGTCCCGACAATGGCACGTACCATGTTCCTGAGGAAGCGGTCTGCCTTAATGGTATAGATCAGCAAGTCCTTTTCAATAGTCCAGTAAGATTCTTCGATGTGGCAGATATTGGTCTTTACATCGGTGTTTAGTTTACTGAAACTCGTAAAATCAGAATGTTTTAATATTTCCGCAGCTCCCAGGTTCATTTGATCTGTTTGCAGGTTATAGAACAATTGCCATGCCAGATCTTTCCTGAATACGTCCTTACGGGTGGAAATAAAGTATTTATAGGTTCTGAAAACAGCGCTGAACCGGGCATGAGCGTCCTTATCCACTTCATAGATATTTAAGATCGAGATATCCTTATGAAGGATCTTATTTAGTTTGAAAACAAGGGACGGAATGTCCTTTACGGCCTTTTGAGTATCTATATGGGCAACAAAATACCTGGCATGCACGCCGCTGTCTGTTCTTCCCGCACCAACCGATTCAACGGGTTCTTTCAGGATCATTGCCGTTTTTTCATTGAGCTCACTCTGAATGGTCAGTGCGTTAGGCTGAGATTGCCATCCATGAAAGTTTTTACCGTTAAACTGCATTTCTATGAAATATCTGTAAGCCATAGGCAGAGAGTACTTGTTAAATCAGTTATTTTTGTCTTTCCGGATCATTAACATTTTTTAACATTCTATGCATTTATAAAAGCGGGATTTGACATTTTTTTGGAAACCGGTATATAGTCTTCTCCTGTTAAAATGATTACTTTCGGGGTCGGAAAAATATGTGTAAAAATAGTAAAAGCTATGGATCAAACGAATATCAATATTCAGGAGTTAAATGAGAAGATCAAGCAGGAAAGCTCATTTGTGGATGTCATAAACATGGAGATGGGCAAGGTGATCATAGGTCAGAATAATCTGATCGATAAATTACTGATCGGCTTGTTGTCTGACGGGCATATATTGCTGGAGGGTGTGCCCGGATTAGCGAAAACCCTGGCTATTCATACACTGGCTTCGACCATCGATGCAAAATTCAGCAGGATACAGTTCACTCCCGATCTTTTGCCTGCTGACCTGGTAGGGACAATGATCTACAGTCAGAAAAAGGAGGAGTTTACGGTAAGGCAGGGTCCGGTATTTGCTAATTTTGTTCTGGCTGATGAGATCAACCGTTCACCTGCAAAAGTACAAAGCGCACTGCTTGAGGCCATGCAGGAAAAGTGTGTTACCATTGGAAATGAAACCTTTGTTTTACCGGAACCTTTTTTGGTAATGGCAACGCAAAACCCGATTGAACAGGAGGGTACATACCCTCTTCCCGAAGCACAAATGGACAGGTTCATGCTGAAAGTTGTTCTCGACTATCCAAAACGGGAAAATGAAAAACTGATCATCAGGGAAAATCTTGAAAAAGTCTTCCCTGAGGCCAAAAAAGTGATGAAGCCGGGGAACATCATGAAGGCCCGTGAAATAGTCAAAGAGGTTTACATGGACGAAAAAATAGAGAATTACATCCTGGACATTGTGTTTGCCACAAGGTATCCGGGAGAATTTAATCTTGAAAAGTTCTCTTCCATGATCAGTTACGGCGGTTCGCCTCGTGCCAGTATTAACCTGGCCAAGTCGGCAAAAGCATATGCATTTATCAAACGACGTGGCTATGTCGTGCCTGAAGATATACGTGCCGTAAGCCATGATGTGTTGCGTCACCGCATTGGCCTGAGTTATGAAGCCGAGGCCGAGAATATTACAACTGAAGATATTATTTCGGAAATACTGAACACGGTAGAGGTGCCATAATATACAGGTTATGAGGATATTAATTAACATTT
>JASFVU010000522.1:0-3002 GCA_050049665.1 Bacteroidales bacterium
TCGGGACCATCAATACCGTCATATTGCTTGTCAGCAGCATGACAGTAGCCATGTCTGTCACAGCGGTTCAACTGGGAGAGAAGAAAAGAGCAATTGGTTTACTTGCGATCACGATCATACTGGCACTGGTCTTTCTGATCAACAAGTATTTTGAATGGAGCGGTAAGTTTGGACATGGTATTTATCCCGGATCGGAAAAACTCATTGAACTGGGGACAGGAGAAGTCCTGTTTTTCGGATTGTATTTTGCCATGACGGGCCTGCATGCATTACACATCATTATCGGGGTGACAATTTTGCTGGTTATGCTGATGAAGGTTTCGAACGACACGATCGACTCCGGTTATTATGTTCAGTTGGAAAATTCGGGCCTTTACTGGCACCTTGTTGATTTAATCTGGATATTTTTATTTCCGCTGTTTTATTTAATAGCTTAAAAAGTATATGTATGAAAGAAGGTTCGCCTCATCATGTGGTTAAATACAGAGTTTATTTTTACGTGCTGCTGGCTTTGGTTGCATTTACAACGACTTCGGTAGCGATAACAGAAATAAGCCTTGGAAGATTTGCTGTTGTCGGAGCATTGATCCTGGCCTCGGCAAAATCTTCACTTGTTTTATGGTACTTCATGCATCTGAAATATGAAAGCAGGGTGCTGCGGATGATGGTTGGTCTGGTATTGTTTGTACTTGTTGCTGTTATGATCGTCACTTTTTTTGATTATAGTTTTCAATAATTGCGCTATATTATTTAGGGGTTGTAGCATGCTAATGAAAAAATAGAATATGTTTTCATCCAATTTATCAAATTTTTCGGAAGGAGTTGATACGGCTTTTATAGTTATTCTCAGCGTTATCTTTTTCTTTCTTATCGGATTGACATTTACTCTTTTGTATTTTATTTTCAGATACCGGGAAAGTAAAAGTAAGGTAGCCGCACAGATCCATGGAAATAATACACTGGAGATTATCTGGACAGTCATACCGCTTTTACTGGTTATGGCCATGTTTTATTTCGGCTGGACAGGATGGAAACCCATGGAATCGGAACCACCGGATGATGCTTTGCATATAGAGACCACGGCCCGCATGTGGAAATGGCTTTTCAGGTACGGGGACGGAAGAAGGTCCGACACTCTTATTATACCGGCCGGAAGGCCTGTTGCTCTTGATATGAATGCGGTGGATGTAATTCATAGTTTATACATACCTGCATTCAGGATCAAGAAAGACATTGTACCCGGAACACCGCGAACGGCATGGTTCATCGCAAATTCCCCGGGCGAATATGATCTGTTTTGTACGGAATATTGCGGGCTTGAACACTCGTCGATGATCACCATGGTGAAAGTACTTACTGAAGAGGACTTTGATGATTGGTACAACGACACTTCCGCATCAGTTATGGCCGAGGCTACAACAAAAACCGCAAGCACGGCAGGCAGAGGGAAACAGCTCGTTCAGCAAATAGGATGCAATGCCTGTCATTCGGTCGACGGGACCAAAATCGTCGGGCCTTCCTATCTCGGTCTGTATGGAACAACCACTACCGTGATAGCTGATGGTAGGGAAAAAGAGGTTACTGTGGATGAGGAATACCTCAGAAGATCGATACTGGAACCCAATGCAGAGGTGGTAAAAGGATATAACAAAGGGCTGATGCTAAGTTATGAAGGTCAGCTTTCAGACGAAGAAATTGAACTGATCATTGAGTATATAAAATCGTTAAAATAAATATTCCCGGTTAAGTTATAGCAGTGTTTTATGTTGTGTCAATCCGTTCTCCATTTCCCGTTAAATCCCGGATTTCGGTATAGTTGATTTCATAAACGGATTTTTGTCATGAATCCTCAAATTATTTTTGCATTGTATTGCTTTTAAGAAAAAAACATCTACCTTTGCAAGCCGATTTTTGTTGAGTTTAGTACTAAAAACGTTTGTATGCCAACTATACAGCAACTAGTTAGAAAAGGTAGAAATAAAATTGAAGACAAGAGCAAAGCTCCTGCTTTGGATGCTTGTCCTCAGCGCAGGGGAATTTGTGTCAGAGTATATACAACCACTCCGAAAAAGCCGAATTCCGCGATGCGGAAAGTGGCCAGGGTAAGGCTGACCAACCAGAAAGAAGTGAATGCCTACATTCCCGGGGAAGGCCATAACCTTCAGGAGCACTCGGTTGTCCTGATCCGCGGAGGAAGGGTAAAGGATCTGCCTGGTGTCAGGTATCATCTTATCCGGGGAGCTTTGGATACGGCAGGTGTAGATGGCAGAACACAAAGAAGGTCGAAGTACGGAACAAAAAAACCTAAAAAATAATTATTTAAGCGCATTGAATTAATGAGAAAAGCAAAGCCAAAAAAGAGGATATTGTTGCCGGATCCCAAATTCAGTGATCCGTTGGTTACCAGGTTCGTGAATAACATGATGCTGAACGGGAAAAAAAGTGTGGCCTATAAGATCTTTTACGACGCACTTGATATTGTCGAACAAAAAGGGAAGAATCTGGAAGGCTCTGCTTTGGATATCTGGAAAAAAGCATTGGAGAATATTACTCCTCAGGTTGAGGTGAAAAGTCGCCGGGTAGGAGGAGCTACATTTCAGGTTCCGACTGAGATCCGTCCGGACAGAAAGATATCGATCAGTATGAAAAACCTGATATTGTTCGCCAGTAAACGCGGAGGTTTGTCGATGAGTGAAAAGCTGGCTGCGGAAATTCTGGCTGCTTACAATGAAGAAGGAGGGGCAGTTAAAAAGAAAGAAGATACTCACAGGATGGCGGAAGCAAACAAAGCTTTTGCCCATTTCAGATTTTAGTGAGGTTTTTTGACATGACGGAAATTAAATATAGTTGCTAGCTGATAATTAGTGTTTTAATGAGTTCGAGCCTACAATATACGAGGAATATTGGTATTATGGCACACATCGATGCCGGTAAGACCACTACTACCGAAAGGATTCTCTTCTACACGGGAATCACGCATCGCATGGGTGAGGTTCATGATG
>JASFVU010000057.1:0-9456 GCA_050049665.1 Bacteroidales bacterium
GCTGGCCCGCGACAAGGTAGGAAAAGACGGAAGGACACGCTTTAAAGGATTCAACATCAGCAAGGTAAATTATGATACCGATAAGTTTTTCTGTAAAAAGTGCTCCAATCACTGCGAGATCAGACGCATAAGGATCGAAGGCGAGAAAAAGCCGCTGTTTTATGGCGGAATTTGTGACCTGTACGAGATAGAAGAGCGTAAAGGAAAGGGAAAAGACCTTCCCAACCTGTTTGAGGAGAGGGTGGAAATGCTGCTTGACGGATACACGCCGGAGAAGGACGATGACAGGATCACCATTGGCATTCCCAGGGGATTGATGCTTTTTTACCAGCAATTTCCTTTCTGGAGGACATTCTTTGAATCACTTGACTTCCGGGTTATCCTTTCGGATGAAAGCGATAAGCAGGTACTGAACCGGTCCATCGGGATGATGACATGTGAGACCTGTCTGCCTGTTGAGCTGATGCATGGTCATGTGGATAACCTGATTGAAAAAGGAACGGACCATATATTTCTTCCGTTTGTAGTGAATACAGTAGCTGAAGAAGACAATCCGACGAGCAATTGTAACTGCCCGTGGATACAGTCGCACCCCTTTATGATCAAGGCCGCGCTGAACGGACATAAGGACAGGGACAAACTTCTCATTCCGGTGCTGCATCAGAAGTACGTCGATACGGCTTTTCAGGATGAACTGGCTTCCTTTATGAAAGAAAATTTCAGCCTGTCCCGGACAAAGATCAGAAAAGCGACCGATCTGGCTTTTAAAGCCCAGCAAAGGTTTGAAAAAAGGGTAGCCGACCGCGGAAAGGAAGTCCTCGGGAATTTGCCTGCCGGCAAAAAATGTTTCGTCATCCTTGGCAGGCCCTATAATTCAGGTGATCCGATGCAGAATCTGAGTCTGGTGGAAAAACTGATCGGCATGGATATCCTGCCTGTTCCGCTTGACTTTCTTCCCTGGCAGGAAGAGAACATCTTTGATTCATACCCGAACATGTACTGGCCAAACGGAAGAAAGATCCTTTCGGCTGCACGCATCATCAACAGGTCCGATACATTGAATGCCATCTACCTGGGTAATTTCAGGTGTGGCCCGGACACATTCATTCAGCATTTCCTGAAAAAAGAGCTGAACAAAAAGCCATATCTGCACCTGGAAGTGGATGAACATAGTGCCGATGCCGGAATGATCACACGGATCGAAGCATTTGTTGACAGTCTGGAAGGGAGGCAAAAAACCAAAATTCACATACCTGCCAACGGCGATGGTAAGGACCTGAACCCACGGATAAAGGATCGTACCCTGTATTTTCCGTATGCACGTGATTGTGTTTATGCATTTGCTGCGGCCTGCAGGTATATCGGTCAGAAAGCCGAAGTGCTACCCATGCAGGATGAGAAAGACATTGAGCTTGGAAGGAAATACACAAACGGACAGGAATGCTTTCCCCTGATAGCTACTACGGGAAATTTCCTGAAGAAATTGATGGAACCGGGTGTTGATCCGTCCAAAACAGCTTTCTTCATGCCCGACCATAACGGCCCCTGCAGGTTCGGCGGATACAACAAGATACACCGGCTGATCTTTGATAAGCTCGGATTTCATGAAGCCGAGATCGTTCATCCCAGCAATACCGACTCTTATGCAAGCATTGCCCCGGGACAATCGAGAAAGTGGAGAACGGCGGCATGGAAAGGGATTGTAGCCATTGACCTTCTGCGTAAAATGCAGCAGCAGAAAAGGCCTTATGAAATACATAAGGGGCAGTCGGATGCTGCATACATTGAATGCAGGACACGGGTTGAAAGGTCCATTGAAAACGGCTGCCGTGACCTCATTAAGGTAATGAAGGATTCGGCACGAAAATTCAGGGATATACCTTACCGGAACGGGGTTCGCAAGCCGGTTGTTGCCATTGTGGGAGAGATATTTATGCGCGACAACCCGTTTTGCAGCAGTTTCCTGGTTGACAGGCTTGAAAAAATGGGAGCGGAGACGTTAATGGCCCCGTTCGGGGAGTGGATAAATTATTCTACTTACAGGTATACACGCGACAGCAGGTGGAAAAAAGACCGGGCCGGAATAATCAGATCAAAGATCCAGGGCGGACTTCAGCATTATCTGGAAGAACAGCTTATTAAGGCTGTAGCCTCCATATTTCCAATTGAAGAGGAACTTCAGGTAAAGGAGATGCTGAAGCACAGTAACAAATACATTCACCAGGATTATGACGGAGATCCTCCGATGGCCCTGGGAACAGCTTCCATTTTATCCAGAAAATACGTTTCAGGCATCGTAAATATCCTTCCGTTTACCTGCATGCCCGGAACCCTGAATACCTCGGTATCAGGTGTGTTCAGGGCCGATAATAACGGCCTGCCCTGGGAGAATTTCGCTTATGACGGTCAGGAAGATACATCTATTGAGACGCGGTTGCAGGCGTTTATGCACCAGGTAAATGAATATGCCCGCCGTAATAAGTTTGATGCCATACCATTAAAGTGTTAGTGAGATTGGTGCAGTAACCAGCAACAAGCACCAGGCATCCGGTACCCGGTACCCGGAACAGACTGTGCTGCCGGGTGATGTATATCACCCGTTTTTCGGTTACTCAGCCGGATTCTTTACGTAGAACAGAGTAGCGTTATATGAGAAATCCGGTAAACATATTGGTACTCTGTCTGCAAGTGATCGCTTCCTTCCGTACGGCCAGCGGTCAGGAGTCTTTTCGTGATGCGGAAATGAGACATCTCCTGGACAGCCTCGGGCAGCGGATCCTTTTTCTGGAAAAGGAAATTCCCCGGCTTTCGGAAACAAGGGCAACCAATTATTTTTTTGTGAAACGCGAGCTTGATTTCACCGTTTTTTTAAAACATTATCACCTGTACATTTATGATGAAGAACTTGACAAAGCAAAAGATCTGGTGGAATCGAGGCTTAAAAGTGCGCAAAAACGCGGTGATAAAACGGCGGAGGATTTTTACAGGGGATACAGGAAGGAAATAACCTCGGAAATCTCGGATCAGCAGCGTCGCTACCGGAAATTATTCGAAGACGAAAAAACGTTCAGAAAAGAATTTTACCGGTTTGTGAACAAAGGGGATGAATATTCGCTGAAACGCGCTCAGCGAATGACGGACCTTGCATTAAAATATGCCCTTGAAAACAAAATCGTATCAGCTTACGGCTTCCTTCATGAATACAAGAGCTATATTTATTCTCTTTTGTACGATTACTATTCCGAATATGATCTGGAAAAACTCACCCGGAGTGAACCTGCCTTTCAAAAGACTTTCCTGCCGCTTGTTGAGTCCGGTGACCTGGAGCTGATCGAAGAAGCCGGAAAACTTGTTGACAATTGTTATACGTATTCCCTGACCCGGTCTTCCGGTCTGGACACCCTGTTTTTTGCCCGGCAGAAACAGGTTGTTGCCTCATACATCTCCGACTACTACGACAAAAACGGCCCTCATTATGCGGCCGTGGAGTTCCGGGAAACAACCGCCACGGTTGCAAGGCTTGATACTCTCCTGAAAGATGGTATCTACAAATGGAGAAACAATATTGTGGTTGTCGGCCATTTTAAGCCGGAGGCCATGAACAGAAATGTCAGAAAAGGAGAGGCTATCCTGAGTGCCGATAAAAAGCTCGTGAAATACATCAGGCTGAATAAACTGGCAAAATGGAGCAGGGAACTGAAAATGGGACAAACCTTCCTGATACCATACATCAGCAATGAGCAGGTAGTTGAGTTCATGTACAATCCCGGTCATCGGAAATACCAATATATTGTCTGTTATACGAAGGTGGAAAATGAGTATTTCACCCAGCGGCTCGGACAGTATCTGCCGCCGTTACAGTTTGGAATTATTAAGTGATCTTCTTTCTTTTTTCAGGTAAGAAAAGATACGTACCTTTAAAGAGATTTTTGTTTTGAGGTAGTTCAATCCGGGCATTATGGCTTATTCGTATCAGTTTCCGCATCCTGCACTGACCGTTGATGCTGTTCTCTTCACTTTTTCGGGGAATGACCTGAATGCGTTGTTCATTCAGAGGGGCAAAGAACCTTTTAAGGACAAGTGGGCATTTCCGGGGGGATTTGTCGATGAGAACGAAACGGTGGAACAGGCAGTTAAGCGGGAGTTGCAGGAAGAAGTATCTCTGGCTGTCGATAACCTTGAGCCGTTCCATATTGCCTCGGCTCCCGGCCGGGATCCACGCGGATGGACGGTGTCTGTCGTATTTGCCGGGTTTATCGGGTGGGACAACCGGTCCGCTGAGGCCGGCGACGATGCGGCCAATGCGAAATGGCTTCCATTGCACAGTGTGCCTTACCTTGCCTTTGACCACCGGGATATCCTGAACCGGGCAAAGAAGTATCTGCAAAAGCTTGTCCGGCATTCTGTGATCCGTAAAGCTGTTCTTCCTGCCGTGTTCCTGATTGAACAGTTGCATGCAATTTATTTTGAAATAACAGGATCAACGGAGGAATCCGACAAACTGATACAACGGCTGATCGATAGTTCAGTGGTTGTCCGGCATACCTACAAAGATCTTTATAAGTTCGATCCCGTTAACTACGAAAAGCTGCTGGCAACCGGTTACCATGAATTCTAATGCTAAGTCAACAATGAACTGCCTGGCAACGAAGAGAGTAGTGAGAGGTGAGATTCTGGGCTACTGGGTACTTGTTGCTGGGTGCCGGGACCAATGTTTAATCGTGTAATCTTGAGATGATTAATTGATAAACTGGTGAATTGATAAACTGGTGAATTGATTAACTGAAACATACTATTGGCTTATCAGGATATTCATTTTACCAGTTCGATTATTCAGTTAATCTGTAAAAAGCCTGTTAGCTTTTGGCAATTAGCTTGTTGGGTTGTTGGCTTTTAGCTACTTGGGTGCTGGAAACGGCAATTACTTTTTCCCGATAATTGGACACGTGGAGAAAAATGTGTATTTTTTCCTCAAAATTGTATTATGGAAGAATTATTGTATGATTCCGATATGGTAAAGCTGGTCTATTTTAAAGATCAGCACCTGGCACATATCTTTTGGAAAAAGAATACGGATTCTTCCGAATACAGGAATATCTTCAATGCCATCATTGAATTTTCCGAAAAAAATCAGATCAGGTACGTTCTTTCAGACATGAGAAAGGAAGGGCTGGTAAAAACGGAAGACCTTAAATGGATGGAGCTTGAGGTGCTGAAAAGGGCCATTGAGCACGGGGTAATTAAAATAGCCCTGGTGGAAGAGGATACGATATTTTCAAATATATATGCTGAAACAATCAAGCGCAAGCTCAGAGAATCTCCGATTGATGTAAGGATCTTTCAGGATGAAACATCTGCCAGGGCATGGTTGTTATCAGAAAAATAAATAGTTTACATTTTATAATCAAGACCATGAAAAATAAAAGTTTTCTTTCTTTAACGACATTCTTGTTTTTTGCCTTTTTAAGCGCAGGCCTGCAGGGTCAGAAATCAGATTACGATCAGTTACTTCCGGTTGACGAACAGGTTAAGATCGGTAAGCTGGACAACGGTTTTACGTATTACATACGGGCAAATCAGAAACCCGAGAAAAGAGTGGAACTGCGTCTGGCTGTCAATGCAGGATCGATCCTTGAAGATGATGATCAGCAGGGGCTTGCCCATTTTTGTGAACACATGTGTTTCAACGGAACAAAGCATTTTGAAAAGAACGAACTGATCGAATATCTGCAATCCATCGGCATTCGTTTTGGTCCGGACCTGAATGCGTATACGTCGTTCGACGAAACCGTATACATGCTTACCATACCTTCCGATTCGACGGATCTCATTAACAAGGGATTTCTTGTGATGGAAGACTGGGCTCATAACGTCACCTTTGAGGAAGAAGAAATAGACAAAGAAAGAGGGGTCATTATAGAAGAGTGGCGACTGGGAAGAGGTCCATGGCAAAGGATGAGAGATGAATTCCTGCCGGTTATTTTTAAAGATTCCAGGTATGCCGGGCGTTTGCCCATAGGCAAAAAGGAAATCGTTGAAAACTGTGATTATGAAACACTGCGCAGGTTTTATCGCGACTGGTACAGGCCCGACCTGATGGCCCTGATCGTTGTCGGGGATATAGACCCCGCATTGGCGGAGCAAAAAATAAAAGATCATTTTTCAAACCTTGCTTCTCCCGATGGTCCGAAAAAAAGGGTGGAATACCCGGTACCCGACCATGAAGGGACCCTGGTTTGTGTGGCAACAGATCCTGAAGTCCCTGTCAGTCTTGCACGTGTCTACTATAAAAGCGATACAATGAGTTTTAAGACCAAGGGAGATTATCTGGAGCGGCTGAATTATTCTTTCCTGACAGGCATGATCAACAGGCGCCTGGTGGAACTCACGGAGGATGAAAACCCTCCCTTTGTGGGTGCCAATATACAGTACGGCAATCTGTATGCGCGTACCAAAAATGCTTTGCAGGGATATGCCATTGTCGGTGAAAAGGGGATCGAAAGCGGGATGAAAGCCTACCTTATCGAGATGGAGAGGGTCAGGCAGCATGGTTTTACCGGGGGTGAGTTCAGCCGCTATAAACTGGACCTGCTGAGACACTATGAAAATGCTTATAATGAAAGAGATAAAACCGAATCGGAGCAGTGGGCCGACGAATACATCAGGAATTTTCTGGAAGACGAACCCATTCCCGGAATTGAATTTGAATACAATTTTATTAAAGATAATATTGATCAGATAAACCTGGAAGATATCAACAAACTGGCAGCCACACTGATTACATCCGATAACAGGGTGCTCATTGTGAACGCTCCTGAAAAAGAGGGGGTGATTATTCCCGATGAGAGCACTGTTCTTGCCCTGGCCGGTGAAGTGGGCACAATGGATATCCGGCCTTATGAGGACAAGGTATCGGGAAGTGAACTGATAGCGGAATTGCCGGAACCGGGAAAGATCGTTGAAGAAAAGCCCCTGGAAGGACTGGAAGCCACGGAATATAAATTATCCAACGGTATGCGGGTGATCGTCAAAAAGACGGATTTTAAGAACGATGAGGTCCTGTTTTCGGTTTTCAGCCAGGGAGGACATTCCGTATACAGCGACGAGGATCATTTTACTGCCCTGAATACCGATGGGATCGTTCAGGAAAGCGGGGTGGCAGAGTATTCCAATACGGACATTCGCAAGATACTTGCGGGTAAGACAGTGTATGTTGCGCCGAGCATTTCGTATGAGACAGAAAGCATTGGCGGGCAGACAAAAACATCGGACCTCGAAAGCATGTTTCAGCTTGTCTACCTTTATTTTACTGACCCGCGGGCAGATTCCGGCGCTTTTCAGTCTTATATTACCAAACGAAGGGATCTGTACGAAAATCTGGCCAAGGACCCTCAGAACTATTTCTTTGATAAATATTACCGGATCCTTGCACAGGATCATCCCCGCGGCGATTACCTTCCCAAACCGGAAGACTGGGGAAAGGTTGATTTTCAGCGGGCCATGGAGATTTATAAGGACCGTTTTGCCGATCCGTCGAATTTTACTTTCGTATTAGTTGGTGCTTTTTCTGCCGATACCGTTAAAAATCTGCTGGAAAAATACATGGCCGCCCTTCCGGGAACCGACAGGGACGAATCTTTTGTTGACCTCGGGATGCGGCCTCCTGAGGGAAAACAGATCCATAATATTTATAAGGGGAACGACCCGAAAAGCCTGGCTATTGTGTATTTTGAGGAAGAAAGGAAATGGAATGAAAAAGATGCCTTTATGATCGGGGTGCTGAGTGATATTCTCGGGTTCAGGTACATTGAAAAATTGCGTGAAGAGATGAGCGGGGTATATACTTCCCGTGTAAATGCATCGCTGAATCAGATACCGTATGAACATGCTTCGCTTCAGATCATGCTCCCCTGTTCCCCGGAAAATGTTGACAGCCTTGTATCCGTGGCCATTGGTGAACTCGATTCCATACAACAGAACGGGGTCAAAGAGAAGGACATCATCAAAGCAAAAGAAACACGGCGCAGACAACTGGAAACAAATGTAAAAACGAATAAATACTGGCTTTCAGCCATACAGAATGCAATTCTTAACAAGACCGATCTGAGCACGGTAACAAATGAAGAATACATCGACCAGATCAGCAGTGAGGAAATTCAGCGGGTAGCAAACAAATATTTCAACGCCGACGATTATCTGCAGGTCGTGTTATATCCTGAAGCATACGAGCATGCTCAGGAAGGGGACAAGGAAAATTAATCGGGGAGTTTCGATCTTTTCTCGGAATTTTTCTTTAATTCCTGAAGGGCGTCAAGAGGGCCCATGGTAAGAAATTGTTTGATCAGCCATTCGGGGACATACCCTCCCGGATCGTAATTGCCCTTCATGTTGACACCGGTTTTATTTCCGGGCATCGGACTGAAGCGATAAAATTCTTCGAATTTTTCTATCCTGATGGCATCGGGATGAAGCTTTTTATAGCCTTTGCCGGGCGTGGAATGAACATCGATATCGCCGTTTTGATGATGGGTAATCTCCAGCACCGACACGGCATCCCTGTCCCTGAACGGCCAGGGAATGTCATAGTAAGCATAATAAGCATATTTTTTATCCTTCTCTTCCAGGAGCACCTCAATGATCTCACAACTGTAAACCCAGTTGATGTAATTTTCGAAATCGGTCAGAAAATCATACACAACCCCGATAGGGGCATTGATGACAGCTTCGGCACGATATGTATGGTTTTCTCTCCATGATTTATGCAGGTACACCCTGATGTCCTCATCCTCTCTGGCCAGTTCCCACTCATCCTGGGCATGAACAGCCTGACAAAAAAGGCCTATGCTCATCAAAACAAAAAGCTTCGTACAATGTTTTAACATGTGCAGGTTTTAAAAAATAAGTGTGTCAAGATAGGAATAATAATGAATATATGAAATACGCAGGTATATGGCTTTCAACAGTTTTTTTTCAGTCCAGAAACAAAAAATCATGCGGATGTTTTTTTTCTCCTGCTTAACTTTGATCAATCTGTCAACATTTGCTATAATGAACGATAAGCGGCAACTTAAGGAATACGAAAAAGCGACCTTCGGAGCAGGATGCTTCTGGTGTACGGAAGCTATTTTTGAACGGGTCAAAGGGGTCATTGATGTACGATCGGGGTACAGCGGAGGCCATGTCAGGAATCCGTCATACAGGGAAGTATGCAACGGAACAACCGGCCATGCAGAGGTTTGTCAGCTTACATTCGATCCGGAAGTTATCAGTTATACGGAACTACTGAAAATATTCTGGCAAACACATGATCCGACTACCCTGAACCGTCAGGGAAATGATGTGGGCACGCAATACAGGTCGGTCATATTCTATCATAACGGGGAACAGAAAAGGCTTGCCGGAGAACTGAAAGAAAAGCTCGGCAAAGAGGGTATATGGGACGATCCCATTGTTACT
>JASFVU010000058.1:0-9407 GCA_050049665.1 Bacteroidales bacterium
ACGACATTCTGGGAGTTACCCATGCAATGCTTACATCTCATGAAGAATTCAAAAATACGCCGGGCGTAAAAATCAATTATTCGAAAGAGAAGTTCGCTGGCTGCACAACAATTCATCCGCATACACTGCTTAAGGAGTCGGAACTGGTCCGTCATGAAATAAAATTAAGTGAATGGAAGGGCCTGCCCGTTTTTTTTCCGCAGGAATCGGGCGATATCCCTTTTGATATTTTTTCTGCTGTATTTTATCTGGTTTCCCGCTATGAGGAATACCTTCCGTTTCAGGCGGATAAACATGATAGATTCGAAGCCGGCCAGAGTCTTGCTGTCAAAGGCAATTTCCTTCGCATACCTATTGTAGATCTTTGGTGTGTTGAATTTGCCAGACAGCTTGGCATCCATGAAACGTGTAAAAAGATAAGACCCGATAATTATAAGTTCTGTTTAACAATTGATGTAGATCATGCCTGGGTATTCAAAAACAGAGGGGTGCTCTTTTTAGCGGGAAGCCTTGCAAAACCCCTGATCCTGCTGAAGATAAAAAATCTTCTCTATCGCCTTCGAATATATATGAACCGCATCCCCGATCCGGGCAATACCTATGAATATCTGTTCCGCATACAAAACAGGTTAAAAGAAAAGATCAGGTTCTTTATCCTTTGCAGTACCAAAAAGAAATACGACAATAACATTTCGTTAAGGAACAGGGAATTCCGAAATCTGATAACCGAATTGAACAAGACCGGCATAATAGGGTTACATCCGTCCTTCGGATCAGACAAGTCCTTCGGAAAATTAAAAAAAGAGTACAAAAAACTGGAAGCTATTCTTCAGCAAAAAGTACATTTAAGCAGACAACATTTCCTGAAACTGTCCTTTCCTGATACATACAGGAACCTCATTGAACTTGGTATTACGGAAGATCATACAATGGGTTATGCTTCAGGAACAGGATTCCGTGCAGGGATTGCACGTCCGTTCTTTTTCTATGACCTGTTTGAAGAAAAACAGACGTCACTCAGAATAGTACCTTTTCAGGTGATGGACAGAACACTGTTATCTTATCTTAATTTTACCCCTGAAATGGCAATTCATGAATTTGATCATTATTCCGAAATAATAAAAAAGGTAGGTGGCCAATTCGTTAGTCTGTGGCACAACACCAGTCTGAGTGAGACTGAAGAGTGGAAAGGATGGAAAAAGGTTTTTGAACACATGATCAAAACGAACAAGATGAATGATTAGATACCTGAAAAATACAGACATAGATAAAAATGCATGGGATGATTGCATTGTTCATTCAGCCAACGGATTAATGTACGGGCTATCATGGTATCTTGATGCGACAAGCCCGGGATGGGATGCTTTGATACTTGACGACTATGTTGCCGTAATGCCGTTGACCTGGAAAAAAAGATACGGGATCAGGTATTTGGTACAGCCGCCGTTTAATCAACAGCTTGGAGTTTTTTTCAGAAAAAATGTAAAAGTAAATACCGCTGATTTTCTCCGCGCAATTCCGGGGAAATTCCTCCATTTAAGAATTTGTCTGAATTATGCCAATACTATTCAGAACAAAAGTTATCGCATGATTACCAGGGATAATTATGAATTATCATTGGGAAAATCATATGAAGAACTTGCCTCGAATTTCTCAGGCTCTCATAAAAAAAATATTAAACGGGCAAAAAATCAGAAAATTACCATTGTAAAAACAGAGAAATCCGAAGATATTATCCGGTTTTTCAAAGAAAGTCACAAAACCATTTTTTCCCTGCCGGAGAATTATTACACGGTATTAAACCGAATAAACAGAACGGCTGTCCGGAATAATTCTGCAATACAATTCCTTGCCAGGACAGATGAAAACGAGATCGTGGCAGCTTTGTACTTATTAAAGGCATTAAACAGGTATGTATTGCTTTTAACTCCCACAAATATGAAGGGTAAAAAATCCCGTGCCCTGTTCTTACTCTTTGACCATTTCTTTTCTGAGTACTGCCGGAATGATGCTGTTTTGGACTTTGAAGGATCAAGCATTGAAAGCGTTGCAGATTTTTTTAAAGGGTTTGGAGCTGCAAAAAAAACCTATTTGTTTATCAAAAAAACTCCGGTCCGTTTTCTGAAAGATATTCTGTTGTATACTTTTAAAAAACGCCGAATAACTTAGCTGCAGAAATTCCAAGAGCGATGATCAATACCCATCGGATAAATGCGGGACCCCATCTCACGGCTACCTTTGATCCTGTCAAAGCCCCCAACATATTCCCGACGGCAAGTATCAAACCCATTTTCAGGTTTACCTGACCGTGATAAAAAAATATTGCCAATGCCAGAGGAGTATAGACGAGTATGATAAATACTTTAACAGCATTTGCCTTTACCAGGTCCAGTCCTTTTGAAAATACCAATCCTGCCAGCAGAAAAAATCCTGTCCCTATCTGTATAAAACCGCCATATGCGCCAATAAAAAAGAATACAACATAACCGAACCACCCGTGATCCTTTATTCTTCCGGAATCCGGTCTCAGCCACACTCCCGGTTTGATTATCACCGTCGCCAGTACCAGGATCAGTACCACCCCGATTGCCCTTCGCATAATAAACTCATTGAGGTTAATGGCAATTGCTGCTCCAAGTGCGGCACCGGCAACAGAGGCAAGGCTTAACGGAAGTGAAGTTTTAACGTCCAGAACCTTTTCTTTTGCAAAACTCCATGTAGCAACGGCATTCTGCAACAGAATGGCTATACGGTTAGTACCGTTCGCAACATTTGCCGGTAATCCCATAAATATTAGCAAAGGGACCGACAGGGCCGAGCCACCTCCGGCCAGCGTATTTATAAAACCCGCCAAAAATCCTATTCCGATAATAGCCATGTATGTGTACCACTCCATCTGCTCCGCAGTTTCACAGGAAGCTCAAATGTACACATATTATTTTTTATGAATTTTCGGAATTCCTGTCAATACAATTCCCGACAGAATGATCAACTCACCAACAACAAAAAGGAACCAGCTTAACCTTTCGGGTACGTATGAAAAAGCTGCCTCACTGATATGATCCGGATCGGATAATTGCATCAGATCTTTGAACCCGACAGAATTGACCATATACACTGAATAATTCCATATGAATGACAGGACCACAACAACAGAGCCTGAAGTCAACAGCCCCCATGCATACCCCGGCACCTTCAGTTTCTTATGGTGATCGCGATCAAGAATAAGAAAAGCAAGGACCAGCATCGTGACAGATAAGATCAACGGACATATCACAGGTCCTATCCAGGCTACAGGGATCAGAAACAACACATCCCAGGTGAGAAAAGATTCCGGCCAGAGGATAAACAATCTCAGGAAAACATAATAAAATATGTCCCAGACAGCAAAAATAAATAAGAAATAGCCAAACCGGTTTAACGCATTGGATCCGGCAATATATGCGACCGATACAATCATCAGGAGGCTGGCCAGTTCACGAAACAGTTCCGTGGAATAGATTCTGTCACTCATGGGCCTTAACGGAAAATCAAATCCCCCCGGGAAGTATATCTCCCTGAGGTATATTACAACAGCACTTTCAAAAAAACCCATGGTGATCCCAAAAAGCAAAATCCATAAAATAACAGGCTGTTTCTTCAGTGATCTTATTGATTCCATTTCAGAAAACTTTTATCCGTAAAAATTACCGGCCGGATAAATGAATGAGCCCGGAAAACCTGATGAGGTAACCGGTTATTTCAGCTTAAAAATGTACGTGATAGTACCTATTTGTACTGTGGGAGCATCTGCCTTACTGTCAAATTTACTTGCCAGGGCATATTTTTTTGCTATTCCAAGCAGATAACTATCCAATGTGGTAGAGCCTTTCACTCCGGGATTGGCATTGATTACCCGGCCTGACCTGTCAACCCGGATCTCCACAACAACCTTCCCTTCTTTTTGTGAATCGATATCCGGTTTCGGCAATGCCAGCACATTTCTGCCGGCAAGGCTGAAAGAAACACCATCTCCGCCCGACCCCAGAGAATGGTCCGTGGCATTCTCGGATCCGGTTAAACTGCCCTGATTACCCGAACCTGTTGAAACTCCCTCCCCCGAAGTAACAGGCGAATCGGGTTTTTTACCCCGGTAGATAGCACGCGCATCTACGGCTGGTTTCTCTTCAACTTTCTTTTCTTCCTTTTCGACCTCGGTCTTTGTCGTTGGGGTTGCTTGTTCGGTAACTTTCTTTTGTTCCTTTTTATGCTGTGTCTTACCGGATGTCTTTATTGCGGGAGCTTCCTCTGTTTCCTGTGTCAAAAAAGATTCATCGTCAGAAGATCTCTCAAAGGTCTCCTTTGCCGCTTGCGGTTCAGGCTGACTGGCCTCCTGACTACGCTTCGGTTCTTCTTCTCCCGTACCAACATCCGAATCCCCGAAATTAATCAGTATTCCTCTTTCTGCAGGTAAAGGCAAAGGGGTCCTGAATCCGAAAAGGACAAACATCAATAGCAAAGCAAGGTGGAAAACCATTGTTCCGATCAGTCCCCGGGAATCAAAATTCATGAGGCTATTATTTTTTCAGTCTTCGGGAGCGGTAGCAAGTATAACTTTGTACTTGTTGTTCCGCGCTATATTCATCACTTTCACCACATGCTCCACAGGAACGCTTTTATCGGCATGCAGTGAAATTGTAGGTTCGACCCTGAACCTGAGTTCCTGTTCCAAAAGCGGCTCCAACTGGTTAAACGATACCTGTCGGGTTCCGATATAATACTTCAGATCCTGTGTAATGGAGACCGTAACCAACGGTTTAGCCGCTGTCTGTGTGCTGCTTTTCGGCAGCAACAACTTTATTGCGTTTGGCGCTATAAGCGTCGAGGTCAGCATAAAAAATATTAATAATAAAAATATTATATCCGTCATACCGGACATGCTGAACTGGACACTTACTTTATTTCTTGAAGATAAAGCCATAATTTTTCCTTATCGCTTTAAAGGTTCATTTAGCAAATCCATAAAATCACTGGTAGTCCCTTCAAGTTTAAATACTACTTTTTCTATCCTTGCCACCAGAACATTGTAGGCAAAATAAGCCACAATACCTACTATCAGTCCGGCTACCGTAGTGATCAATGCCGTATATATTCCATTTGACAGCAATCCGACATCAATGTTGTTCGCCTGTTGGGCCATATCATAAAAAGCCCGTACCATGCCCATAACAGTACCAAGAAAACCGATCATAGGAGCACCTCCGGCAACCGTTGCCAGCAACGGTAATCCTTTTTCAAGCTTATAGATCTCCAGTTTTCCGACATTTTCAATGGCCGTATTGACATCATTCAAAGGACGACCGATACGCTGAATCCCTTTTTCAACCATCCTGGCAGCAGGATTATTGAACGACTGACACAAAGCAAGGGCGGCATCCAGCTTTTCGTCATAAATGTAGTCCTTTATTCTGTTCATGAAATTAATATCAATCTGTGAAGCTTTACGGACAGCGAAAAAACGTTCGAAAAAAATATATACTGCCACGAACGACAAAAAAACGATCGGGATCATGATCCAACCGCCCTTTTGAGCCAATTCCAGGAAAGGCATTTTCATTTCACCTGCCTCCTGTGCAACCATTTCAGCGGCTTCGCCTGCTTCGGCCTGTAGTATGAAAAATAACTTCATCATATTAGTTTAAATATTTCTTTAAAGTTATTAAACGTATACTTTGGAATTTTATTTCAGCCGGAAAATTTTAAACAATTACTGCTCACCGGCTTCCTGTTCTCCGGTTTTTTTCTTCTTTTTACCTGTAAGTGTGGCCCAATACCTTTTCATCAGATCGCCAAAGGAATTGAACTCTTCCATATAAAATACTCCAACCCCTTGTGTATAAGGAGAATAATCAGTAAGCAGATCGTCATTTGACCGGTTATAAGCCCTTAATCTTACTTTTCCCTTTTTGTTGATCTTATAGTCCACATCAAAGTCCCCGACAATCTTATTTGTATTTTCGGCTGCAGCATTCGTTTTCATATCCACACTTCCGTTTATGCTAAGCCTGTCATTTAAGAGCTGTGTTGATAAAGCCACCTCAACTTCGCGATCCGTAATTTCACTGCCGGGACGATAATTCACACCTATATCAAAATCGTTACTGATCTGTGAAAGCCAGTTACTCAGCTGATTAGACAATAACTCACTTGCATTCACACCGGCAATATTGGAAGTGGAGGCAGGTTCTTCCTGGCCACCGAATTGCTGATCGGGCATAAAACGATTAAGAACCATCAGGGACAAAAACTGTTTGCTGACATCTTCTTCGGTATTGATCCTGCTGTTCACCCTGTTTCTGGTACTCTCTTCGGCATAGGGCAAATACAGGTCATACCTTATTTTCGGTGACATAAGCAACCCGGAGATATATATCCGGCAATCGACGGTAACACGTCCCTGGTAATTTTCCGATTCACCATTCCCGAACAAATCGGAAAGGGAAGCCTTTGTCCGGTATACCGCCGTAATATCCACCTCGGCATTCAGAGGATCGCCTGTCCAGCGCAGATTGCTCCCCTGTTCAATTTTTAACCGTTTGTTAATAACATCCTGCAGGGTAAACAGATAGTCTCCTTTTTCAATGGCGTATTCTCCCACCAGCTCGAATGACCCGAGTGTATTGATAGACATTTTCATCTCCCCGCTTCCGTTGGCTTTGATAATATCGCCCATCTGAGGATCGAAAATAATCTGGACTTCCGCATCGGGGGTCACATCCAGATCAAAATTCATCTGTATCCCCGATAGGTCTACTTTATATTCCGATTCCGGTTGTTCTGTTTCCGTGTCGGTTGTATCGGTATTGCGAACAAAATTTATATAATTAAATTCAGACACTTCCGAATCGCCGTTAAGGGGGATAAAAAATCTTGTGTTTTTCCCTGTTTCGGCTTCAATGTCAAAACGAAGTGAAGCCGGTTTACCGTTTATCCTTATTAATCCGGTGGCATAGGCAACACCATAAAACTGATCGTTGTCCGCTGCCCTTGTATCCAGACATAAAAGGTTATTTGTTTTAATACTCAGGTTCAGGGAAAGATCCTTTAAATATTCTGTCCGGATCATTCCGTTCAAAACAGCATTGTTCCCTTCCTTATCAAGGAACTCGACATTGTTAAACAGTATGTTGTTGTTGGATATCTCCATATCCGTGGTAAAATTGTACCTGGTATTCAGATAATCGATCGTAATAGCATTCTTCTCCAAAATCAGTCTCCCCGACAGTGAAGGTTTTCCCCCTACTCCTGTCAGTTGCAGATCGCCGGTCGCCATACCGCGTATTCCGGAAAATGTGCCTGCCAGAAAAGGATTAAAAATGCTTGTCCTGAATTTGTCAAGAGATATCTTAAAATCCATCTTTCCCATTTCAGCCGGATAATAATCGCCCGTAAGTTTCACCGTAATGTGTTCTCCATTCATGGCAACAGCATCTACATTCAGTGATTGCCTTTTGTTATTCCATAAAGAATTTATGGTACACTGACCAAGGAACTCCCCGTTTATGATCAGGTTATCAATGGTAAGCGAAGAAAAAAACAACGGATTCTTTTTAAACCCCGACATATTCCCATTTCCATTGATGTTGCCGCCAAATTCAAAATCCTTTCTTTTGGTAAAGAAATTCAGATTGGCAAGGTCGAAATCACGAAATGAAAAATGAAGGCTGTCACCCGGCTGATCAGATAGTTTGCCGTCCGCTATGATGTATTGTTCTCCATGTTTTAATTTCACATTGTCAATGTCTATTCCTGTGGAATCATAAGCGATCATGCATCTCTCAAGGTTCCAGACGGAATCACTTATAGTGATGGATGAGGGATTCAGATCAATGCGGTAACTGGTGAAGTCCCTGTTTTCTTTTGCCAGAAGGACATTACCCGAAAGGACACCTTTGTATAATGTCGAATCCCAATTCAACCAACGGGTTGAAAATTGTACATTATCATCCTGTACTGTGGATTCCATTGTAAAATTCTCCAGATCTATCCGTTTATTGAAGTTGAATGCCCGGCTGCCGATAGTGGAATACAATATTGTATCCTCGGACCGGACATTGAAAACAAATCCTTTCATGGTATTTTTCCTGAACTTCAACTCCGGTGCAAACATATCCAGCTTCAGGTACCCCGGGCTCTCGGTCATAAAGGTCACCTTCAGGTTTGCATCCGGACTGACAGAATAATCGGGAAAGAAGAAACTGAAAAAAGGACCGGTTCTTTTAAAGTCAAGGTTGATATTGATCTGATCATTCCCGGTCAATTTTTCAGCCGGGTACCTCTGAGAAATTAAAGAAGGGAAAAAACCGGAAAGGTAATCAATGATGCTCAGGTGCAAAGTAGATAATTTATAGTTTCCCGATACGGAAGCATCCACAATGTCCGAGCGTAAAATTATCTCATTCAGTTCCTGTGTATTCTGAATGATCATTTCCAGGTCATACACCTGTATCTGGCTGGCGGCCTTTGAAAAGAGAGAGTTCAGCAATTTTACTTCTCCGTTCAGTTCGTCCATGTTGTTCCCTTCCATATTGGCTTTGGCTAAAAACGATGCATGGTAATTGGGATCTGCTTCTGAAATATTCAGTGCAAACAAATTTGCATCGATCACATTTGCCTGAAAAACATATTGCCGTGGTCTTGCCCCCATATCAAGCAACCCTTTGAATTCAAGTTTCAGATTCGGATCATCGACATTCAGTGTTCCGTTGAACTTCTTGTTGGAAATAGTACCATGAACGGAAATGTTCCTGTACGGATAATTTTTGAAGGAGATCTTTTTCACAAATCCGTTAACTTTTGCCCGGATCGGCCGGTCCCTGGTATAAACTCCTCTGATCTCCGCATCAGCAGTAATATCACCAAGCATTTTATCCTCTCCGAATATCTCACCGATATAAAACTCATTGGTTTTGATCCTTCCTGAAAAAGATACCCTGTTCACGGAATCGGGTACTATCATTAAATCAGTTTTCACATCACCCAGGTTAGTACTCAGCTTTCCGTTGGCAACAAAGTCATTAAAAAAACCCGTAAAATATCCGGTATACCTGAAATCCTTCAGATTCTCAAAGTATTCCGGAATATTGATCTTTCTCTTTCCGGGCAACTCAAGAGCATTAATATCCCTGGAATTGGTAATCAGTTCTTTCAGATTGAAAACCAGGAATGTCTCGGATATATCAGGCAAGCCGCTCATATCGAATTTCCCTGCAAGAAAAGATGAGTTTCCCCAGCCAACAATCAATTCTTTTCCTTTGATGTTTGAAAGCGGACCATACAACCTGCCGGCAAGAGAAATTGGCTGGTCGTACTGCCAGAAGATCCGGGTGAAATAGCCCAGGTCAAAGGTATTCAGTTCAGATTCCTTA
>JASFVU010000059.1:0-9401 GCA_050049665.1 Bacteroidales bacterium
GATTCGGCTTTTGTTATGGATTTCTGGAATATTTATGCTCCAAGGTATAAAGATGAAACTCATGTTATTTATGAAATATGCAACGAACCGTTTTCATGGTCATCGCCGTACGATTCTGCCACACTTTCCATGGAAAGATGGGCCTATGATACAATCCGTGCCCTGGCACCTGAGACCCATATACTTTTTATGAGTTATGCATGTGCTGTAAACCCGGATAGTGTTATCAACGATATCAATCAATTGGGATCAGGTATCGACTGGAATAATGCTTCAATAGCTATTCATGGATATGGAACAGCTTCTGAAAATGTCCGCAATTTCATTCAAACCATACAGAATCTGGGCTATGCAATTACAAATACGGAACCCCCTTCAATTGAAAACTATTATGTTAATCTGGCAACGACAAGGATTTTCGAAGAAGAATTTGTTTCATATCTGCACTTTGTTTCTGCTGAAAGAATATCTAATGACCCCTCTGCTTTTAAATCCGGGATCGAAAGCAGCGAAATCAGGTGGACTCCCGATTTTGGCACATGGCCTGAATCCCTGGTTGAAATTGATTACAGAGATCCTTACCAGGAATTCAGAGCAGGATTTTATGATAAAGGTTTTGGGGTCAATTTGCTAAATCTCGATAGCCGTATCGGATATATCAATCATGACGATTATGTAGCCTATTACAACTTCGATTTTGAGGACGGCCCTGATTCAGTGATTATCAAAGCCTCATGTGATAATACCTCGAGCGGCAGTATAAAACTATTTCTGGATTCGCTCGACGGACAGCTGATAGGTACTTATCCCATTGGTTATACCGGAAGCTGGGATAATTATGAACGATTCAGTTTTCCCATAAATGCTTCGTTTAACGGTGTTCATAAAATCTATTTCCTGTTTTATGCGGACCATGAATGGGACATAATGAACCTGGAGAGTATTCAGTTTAAGCAAAACGAAGTTTCTTCCGTAAGGGAATCAGCATACTCAGGTGATGGAATCATTAGGATTTATCCCAATCCTGCCAGCAACTATTTAACTATTCAATCCCCCGGAGAAGGCAGCATTGAGATTTATGCCATACAGGGGCGATTGCTTCAGGAAATCAAATTGTCAGATACTTCAAATACAATAGCTGTTGATCATTTTAAAAGAGGCAATTATGTAATAAGAGTTGTAACAAAAAATGAAGTTTATTCCAAGATAATAAATATTCGATAACTAAAATCATTCAATCATGAAACCGGTTTATTATAGCTTCATAGCGCTGATCACTTGCTTGCTGACAGCAACAATGGCCTTATCACAAACAGCCGATATCTATCCAAATGTACCGGTGGTTAATAATCCGGTAGTGGCCGATATCATCTATTCTCCCGGTGACAGCATTTACGAATATGAGTGGCTGGTTAACTCGGAATCGGTTAAGCAGGGTCAGGGGATTCAAAGTTTTCGGGTAACTTTTAACGAAAGCTTTCAACCGGAAGCTGATGGTTCCTGCATCGACAGCACAGAAGTTGATCTCGTGCCCGGCTGGTTCGGTAATGCAGTTCATGTAGGAGAAGGACAGGTACACCTGGCCTATGAAAACAATCATGACATCTTACTCGACTCCGGTGCTCTTTCTTTCTGGATTAAATACGATCAGGATATAAGTAATCCAATATACAATAACTGGAGTACGGTCTTTTCATACCGTATTGATGACAATAATAGCCTGACAGTACAGGTATTACAGAATAAACAGATCTTAATAGGCACATCACAGATCAATGGTTCCTATGAATCGATCGGGTATCGGCCTGATGATTTTGCTTTCGAAGCCAACAAATGGCACCATTATGCATGGCGCTGGAATGCCGCAACAGGTGTGCAAAGTCTTTATATTGACGGTGAAAAGATGTACCAGTATGATAACTATAGGGCCCCGGTTGGAGAAGCCGGAGAGTTTATTATCGGTTCAACCATATGGCCGGGAAGCGTTAACGCATTCGCTACCATTGATGAATTTCGTTTGTATTCGGAATACCTTGCCAGCTCGGAAATACAAGCAATATACCAATACCCTGATAAAGACATCGATGCAATCCTTGAAGCGGATCATTTTGAGACCGGTGATACCATTGCTTTCCGGTACAGAACATACAATGGCGGATCATGGAGCGGATACAGTCAGTCTGAGGAGTACATTGTAGATGAAAATCCAATTTCATTAAATGATTCAATACATGATATTTTACTCCCTGGTACACTGGCAGATTCATTTGCAGTTGAAACACAGGAACCCTGTAATTGTAAAACGGACACGGTCAACGCACCTTATGATCATATGAAGCATGAAATGGAAGGTTCCGGCTCAACAGGTCATAGCTTCAGTTTCTCACCTGAAACAGATGTTCCTTACGAATGGATAGTAAAATGTGCACCCTCTGCCAGTCCGGGAACACCATACCTGGTCAGCGAACAATACAATACCCGTTTGCTTCGCGATTTTCAACCTGATTATCCGCGTCTTATGCATCTTTATGCATGGTGGACCGATAATTTTGATCTGCTGCCCAGATATGATGTTGTTGTTGCCGGGTATGTTCCGAAAAGAGAATTACTAAAGGCCCGGGAAATAAATCCTGACCTGAAAGTACTTAAAGTATATCCCTTTTCTTATGGATCGCAATACGAGGATATTTTCAGGGAAGCTTCAAATGATACGACAAACGCCCTGTACAATTGCCTGATCTGCGATTCACAGGACAGTATCCTGACAGAAGAATTCTGGCTTCATCCCATGTATAATCTGGCAAATCCGGCATGTGTAGATTATCTGGTCGACAGGATCATGGAAAAGTGGGAAGATGACCTGTTGTATTACGATGGCATTTTCTTCGACCGTGTTCACGGGGGAGTAAACTGGATGTGGGATGATATGGATCTGAACAGGGATGGTGTCCCCGATGAATGGTGGGAGATTGATGAAGCATGGCAGGCAGGAGTAGAATACATGCTGACCAAACTAAGAGAAAGAGCACCAAATACTCCTGTTGTAGGCAATAGTGCCATCCTAGATTACGGTACCTGGCTGAATGGTAAATTATTTGAGGTCTTTCTCTCCTTTTATCTGCAAGGCTGGCATGACGATTACGATCAATATGTAAACGAATATATTAACTGGAATGATCAGAACAGAGGTCCCTGGAATTTATCACTGATATCTATGGGTGGTTCGCGTGACTGCTTCAGTTACGGTTCGGAATTTACCTGTCCGGAAAGTGTACTGGAAGAAACCCGGACGAATTATCAGATCATGCGGTTTGGTCTGACCACTACCCTCATGGGCGACGGCCTGTACCTCTATGACATTGAAAGTCCGGTATGGGGTCAGACGTGGTGGTACGATGAGTATGATATTTCACTGGGAGAACCTCTCGGTGCTGCAACTTCAGGACAATTTTGGCGCAGGGATTTTGAACATGGGATTGCTTTGGTAAATCCTTATTCCGACACTGCGCACATCGAATTGGAACAAACCTACTGGGCTTTCTATGGAGTTCAGGACCCGGAAACCAACAACGGACAGCCCATGACAAAACTGGACCTGCCGCCAAAAGACGGAAGGATATTGCTTAACTATGAACCCGTAAGGGTTGAAAACAAAAATATGAACAGGAACAATGCATTTAAATTCTATCCGAATCCGGCAAGTGAATTTATAGTTATCAACTCCAAAGAAAGAGCTAATCTTAAAATCTATTCCATGCAGGGGCAATTGCTCTGCTCAAAAAACTTGTATAGTACAGAGCAAACTATTCCGGTTGGTCAGTTAGAACCCGGCAACTATGTTGTGAGTCTTGTCTCAGAATCTGAAGTAAGTTCCGGGATATTAATCATTAAATAAACACCACATTGTTATGAAAAAGATACTATCCTTATTCCTTCTTGGTTTTTTACTGACAACCCTCCATGCCCAACGTGGTCGCGTGCAAATACAAAATGGTACTGTCGTAACCGACATGGGAACCCTGCTGCGTGGCGCTACTGATCTTTCGCCTTACGAAGGATTTGTCTGGGAAGATATTAAAGAAGATCTGAAAGGAATTAAGGAACTTGGCCTGAATTCACTTCATTTGTATGCCGAAAGTGCAGATGTCTTCGAGCCCGGTGAACGCGTAGCATATATCGACAGCATTGTGAAATGGACACGCGAAGATTCACTCTACCTGGTAATGACTGTCACTTGGCATGTTAATACCGGTACACAGGAAGATCAGGTATGGGTACCGGATATTGATTTTATCAGGGAATTCTGGCAGTTTTATGCCCCCAGGTATAAAGATGAAACACATATGGTTTATGAAATCTGTAATGAGCCAACCTGGCCATCCATTCTTTTAGATTCTCTGACCCTTACTATGGAACGTTCCATCTATGATACTATCCGTAAATATGCCCCAGAAACACATATTATGTTTTTCAGTCTTGCCAATCCACATAATGTGGATACTATTTTTCTAAATATCCACGACTTAGGTGATGATATAGATTGGGGAAATGCATCTGTGGCTGCTCATGGTTATGGCCCGTCGTCAGAAGAAATGAGAAGGTATTTAACAACAATTCAGGACTCAGGATATGCTATTATTATGACAGAGCCGGGCTCCATATTAAATAAATACCTGTATATGGGCCTTACCAGGGTATTGGAACAGGAATCCGTTTCATACCTGAATTTTATTTCTCTGGAAGAGATCAATCACACCACCTCGGTGTACAAGGGCAGAATTGAAAGCAGTGAACTGAGATGGACTCCGGATTTCGGGAACTGGCCGGGGTCTTTAACATCTGTAAATTACCGGTCACCTTATGCATACTGGGGAGCCGCTCATTACGATGAAGGTGATATTTTCAGCACGAACATTCTGGTAAATACCATAATTGACTGGATAAAGGACGATAGCTATATCGCTTTTTATGATCTGGATTTTGAAGAGGGCCCTGCAAGCTTTTACGCTGAATGTTCATCCGAGTTGGACGGCGGAAATATTGAGGTTCACCTGGATTCCTTAAACGGACCGCTCGTTGCCACCTGCCCGATCGGGATGTCGGGTGATTGGGACGATTTCGACACATACTCCTGTAATATTACCACTTCATTTAGCGGGATTCATCATGTTTACCTCATTTTTAAAGATGCCGGAGGCAGTGGTCTCTTTAACGTCAGGAGAATTTATTTCAGAAAGGAAGCTGTGGCATTACCCGAAACCAAAACTGCATTCCAGCCTGTTCACATCTATCCAAACCCTGCCCGCGACTATATCAAAATTAAATCGGCCAAACCAGTTCATCTGGAAATATACTCCATGCAGGGTCAGTTGCAAATTAAAAAGAAGACTTCTTCAAATGATGACCTGATCCGGGTAAACAATCTGCCTTCCGGAATTTATGTGATAAAAGCCTCTGATGAGGCTGAAATTTATTCAGCACTATTGATTATTGAAGACAGGTGAAAAAAAAGGATTCCCGGGATCCGTGTCAGTCCTGTAACAGACGAAATACCATGAGAAATACAAAGCTGGCGGTCCGGAAATCGCTGAAACCTGCGGAGACTCCCAAATGAACAATTTGATGTAAAAACGAGTAACTTTATGAATTGCAAATCGGAAAATATAGCATGAATGCAGGATATGCAGTACAAAAAATTGTCAGGACCAACAACGGCAGATAACCTTTTTTACCGCCAAAGTTGCCGGCAATCCTGATATGAAGGAATACAATTGAAAAAGAGAATTTTCATACCGGCTTTGCTTTCAGGGATCATTTTGATCTGCTACTTCGTTTTTCCCCGGCAGAAAACCGTCGATAATCAGTCCTCCGGCGAAAGCCCGGTCACCGGGGATCAAAAGGCCCTGATCTATGATCATATAAGGCATTTTCCCGATAATACTCAAATAGCCGTATCGCTGATCAAAAATGATTCCTGTATTTTTTATGGAGTTGTAAAGCAAAATGATACGGTTCAGTCTGTTGTGAACAAGGATTCCCTCTTTGAGATCGGTTCGGTAACAAAAGTATTTACAGCGACCCTGCTGGCCGGATTGGTTATTGATAGTACCATAGCTCCGGAAGGTAACATAAATGATGATTTGCCTTTTGAATTGAACAACAACATAAAAATACGTTATCTGGACCTGGCTAATCACACCTCCGGCCTGCCAAGAAAACCGACTGACATGGCATTATCAGCGATAAAAACTCCCTTAAACCCATACAAATCATATGATACGGGAAAACTTGAAAGATATTTATCTCAAAGGGCATCATTACCGGAAAAAAAAGAGAAGGATTATGAATATTCGAACCTTGGCGTGGGGATCCTTGGCTATACCCTGTGCCGGGTTACCGAAAGCAATTTTGAAACATTGTTAAAAGAAAAAATATTTTCAAAGTACGGCATGGCAAGCACAACAACTGTCAGAGAAAATATCAAAGATCGTTTGGTTGCCGGCCACGGTCCGTTCGGAGTTAAAACCCGAAACTGGGACCTGGCTTCACTGGAGGCAGCAGGAGGTATATTGTCATCGGCATCGGACATGTCAGTATTTATCATGGCACAATTTGACACGAATAATGCGGAATTAAACCTGACAAGAAAAAGTACATTTGTTGCTGACAGTACCCTGGAGATCGGTTTGGCCTGGCATATCCTGAAGGATAAATCGGGACATGAATGGTACTGGCACAACGGCGGAACCGGCGGATACAGGTCATCCGTTGTATTGGATACCGAAAAAAAAACCGGAGTTGTGGTCCTTTCGAATATTTCCTTCATCCACAGAAAGAGCGATCTGATCGACGGTCTGTGTTTTGAATTGATGAAAAGCCTGTAATTTGTTGCAAATTTTAATGAGAACCGTATCCTGCATCTCATAAAACACGGAGTTGTTGACAGGTTCTCCCTTCGGTGATGTTTCCCATCATTTTTTTGTTGTCCTGATCTATTTGGCGGCATTTTTACCGGCAGCCATCCTTGCCTTTCACAGAGCGATGAAAAAGATCTGAAGACAGATATTACATTTTCAACGGGCAGGGAAATCCGGTGAAAATCTGTTGTATACGACACCTTCAGGTCATTTGTCCGGCAGATAACCAAGCCTGATCTTTTCCCGTCCTATTGAAATATTCGCTTTTTTCTTTCCAATCAAAAAATAAGTTGTATATTTACAAACCAAACGGTCGGTTTATGAATGAAACAAAAGAACATATCCTTAAGACATCCCTCCTGCTCTTTTTGCAGAAAAGCTACAAAGAGGTTACCATGAAGGAGATCGTAGAAAAAACAGGAATGTCAAAAGGTGCCTTTTACCACTACTTTGTCAGCAAGGAAGACCTGTACAGAGAAATAGTATTGTTATTTTTCTCCATGGGCACCATTGACTACGATGAATTTCCGCCGGATTCGCTTAATGGCTTTTATAAGCGGTACCTTGAATACATTGACGGGTCTTTTAAAAAACTGTACGGACTGGTTGACAGTCAGGAAGAAGAAACTGTTTCTCTGAACCTGTTCCTGATCCTGTTTGAGGCCGTATCAAGATTCCCGGAATTCCTCGAACTGGAACAGAAAGAATACAACAATGCCCTGAAGGCATGGACAAAGGTAATCAGTCAGGCAAAAGTAAACGGGGAGATCCGGTCACAAACCTCTGATACGGACATAGCAGAACTCTTTTTATATTGTACTGACGGAGTTTTTATCAGGTACCTGAACAGTAACAGTAAAAAAAGTTACAGCAGGAAGTTATCGGTTGCATTCGATGCTCTCTATGCAAACCTGAAAACATAATTTTTTTATTACCGGGATTTGATACAAAACCGAAAACACCATGGAAGAGATCATTAAAACAGAGGCGTTAACAAAAGAATACGGCGATGTAAAAGCTGTTTCGACACTGAACCTGAATGTAAGAAAAGGAGAGATCTATGGTTTTCTGGGCCTTAACGGAGCCGGAAAAACAACCACCATACGTATGCTCCTGGGAATGATACATCCGACCTCGGGCAGTGCATTCATCACAGGAGAAAAGGTGCATGCAAACCACAACAAACTCTGGAAAAAAATCGGCCATCTGGTCGAAATTCCCTATTCCTATCCCAACCTGACCGTACGGGAGAACCTCGAGATCATCCGCCGGTTGCGGTTCATCGAAAAAAAGGATGCTGTCGGCCGGATCATCGACAGACTGGGATTGAGTCAATACGCCAACCGGAAAGCGAAAAACCTTTCCCTGGGAAACAAACAAAGACTGGGACTCGCAAAGGCGCTGATCCATGATCCTGAAATACTGATCCTGGATGAACCTGCCAACGGCCTTGATCCTGCCGGCATACACGACATCAGAGAAATGCTGAATCATCTGGCAGCGGAACAGAAGGTTACCATCTTCATTTCGAGTCACATTCTGGACGAGATCTCACGATTCGCAACACGAATAGGGATTATCCACCAGGGAGAAATGGTAAAAGAGATCGATACTGATCAACTCGATGCCTTATGTCAGAAACATCTGTTTGTGCAGTCCAAAGACCTGAAAGCTGCCTGTGATATCCTGAAAAAAAACGGGTACAAGCAATGTGAAATGCAGGAAAACAGGATCAGAATATCGGATGAACAGGCCATCAGCGATCCGGCGGAGATCGGATCGATCCTGGTTAATTCCGGCTACCCTCCTTCCCTGCTGCATGTGACAGAAGAGGATCTTGAATCTTATTTTTTACGAACCATAAAATCGAACGGAGGTGCATAATGAAAAATCTGACAGCAGCATTTTCAACAGAACTGATGAAGCATCGCAGATCGGCAATTGTGATAATCACCCTGGGACTATTTATCTTCATATCCCTTATGATGGGTTTGCTGATGTACGTTGCACAGCACCCCGATCTGGGATCAAAACTGGGACTGGTGGGTGCCAAAGCCAGTTTTTTCAGTGAAAACTCCTGGACAGCTTTTTTTGATATTCTGAACCAGACAATATCCAGTATCGGCATTATTGGTTTCGGATTTGTCACTGCCTGGGTATTTGGCCGTGAATATACCGAACAGACCATAAAAGACATACTCGCATTACCCATTTCCCGTTCTGCCATTGTGGTATCAAAATTCATTGTCGTGTTCATCTGGTGCTCCCTGCTGGCGTTCAGCATGTTTCTCACAGCCGTTATTATGGGGCGTCTGATCCACATCCCCGACTGGTCGGCCCGGATGCTGCTTCTGTCTGCTAATAAATTCTTCACTACTGCATTTTATACCCTTTTACTATCAACTACGGTAGGATTCATTGCCGGTACCGGACGCGGGATTGTCGCTCCCATTGGATTTGCCATCCTGATGCTGATCATTGCAC
>JASFVU010000060.1:0-9366 GCA_050049665.1 Bacteroidales bacterium
GATCCTACATACCTGAGGTAAAAGACAAAAGCAACCGAATTGAATGTAAGTAAAATGAAATGGATCAAAAAAGAAGGTTGAATATCATCCTGCTCATGAGGAGCGTTACCGCCAACAAGAAAGGAATGAACCGTAAGGATCAAAACCATCAAAAAAAAGATGATCACACCAAATCCCGCTACAAAAAGTAAGCGGTTGTTAAAATCAAACCGGTCGGGCTGAAACGGCTGGAAAAATAAAATAAATAAAAATATTCCAAAGCTTATGCTTAGAAATAATCGTAGCTTTTCATTCAATAATCGAACCCACAGGTTAAATTTATGTTTCACTGCTCCAAAGTAATAGTGATCATAAAAGGGGTTCCGGAACCCGCTTCAGTTTTTTATTCAATCTGGAAATAAACTTATGATCATATATTTGCCGGTATCAAAGGTACAATTTTCTGAACGTGATGTTCATTCAAATTGCATGAAATGGCCTAGATATTATTTTCCTTATCAATTCGAACATTTATGGCGTTGGGCCCTTTTGTTCCTTTCACAACCTCAAAGGTAACTTTGTTGTTCTCGGTTATCGGGTCGATCAATCCTTTTACATGAACAAATACATCCTGCTTGGTAACCGAATCCTTAATAAATCCAAATCCTTTGGAATCATTAAAAAAAGTGACTATACCTTTACGTACTGTCTCGGTATCATCTGGTTCTATGCTTTTTGGGATACCAACTTCAATATCTTCCGCACTGATCTCTTCCTTCTGCGATTCGTCGGGAGGAGTGGAAGTGATATTTCCGAACTCATCGACATAAGCGATCATTTCATCCAGGCTGTTGCCATCCCGTTTTTCTTTTTTTTCCTGTCTTTTCTTTTCCTTTTCTTTACGTTTCTTTTCTTTTTTGCTTCTTACTTCTTTTTTATTAAATGTTTCCCTGGGTCTGCCCATATGATTTTCTTTTTTGTTTTAAACAAGCTGTTCCGATCAGATACGGAAAGTGGAAGGTAAAGTTAAAGGAATTCTGTTAGTATGCCAGAATAATTCAGGTATATGTTTTAACGAATCCTTGCTTAAGTCCCGGTAGCTGTTTATTTACGGATCTCGATTAAAAAATTTGACATTTTTTCTTTATTTTGAGAATATTCTCATTATATTTGTAGTGAGAATATTCTCATTATAAATCAACCATCATTCGTTTATGCCCAGAAGAAGAAGACTCAGAAAAATTGTTGCGCCACCGGGGTTCAGAGGTTACAGACCTTATGGTGTTAATCGTTCGGTTCAGGGATTAGTGGAGCTGTTGTATGAGGAATATGAGGCGATTAAGCTGGCGGATTACGACATGATGAATCATAAAGAAGCATCGGAACTGATGGGGATATCAAGGCCTACATTTGCCAGAATATATGAAAGTGCCAGAAGAAAAATGGCAAAAGCCCTGGTTGAAACAAAAGAAATTAAAACGGTATACGGGAATGCCTTGCTTGATGATAACTGGTTTGTTTGTGACAGTTGTTATGCAAGATTTACCATTCCTGGAACACTGAAGAAGAATAATTGTCCGATGTGTTCTTCGGGACAGATCGAATCCTTAAAACCCTAAAGAAGGACTTATGAAAACAATAATAACATCGGAAGGAAATGAATTGACATCGAAATTCGACAGACGGTTTGGTCGGGCGGCATGGTATTGCCTGTATGATCAGGCTACCGGTGAGAAAGTGTTTTATGAAAATGAGAACATCAATGCCGGTGGCGGGGCCGGAACAAAAGCCGCCGAGAAGATGATAGAACTGGATGTTCAGAAGGTAGTTTCCGGGGATTTCGGACCAAAAGCAAAGGATCTGCTGGAGAAATTCAATATTCAGATGGTTATTCTTCAGGATGATAACCTGATGGTTCAGGATATTATCGATCGAATGAAGTGAAGAGTGTGAGGGGATAACGGGTGCCGGATGTTTGTTGCTGGATACCGGGTACTGGCCTTGCCCGCCGTAACTTTGTGAAGGTGGCTTTGCCATCCGAAGCAGCTATTGATGAGAAGAATGGGTGTCCGTCTGCAGTCGGGGATGAAAGGACTTATTTATCAGGACAGGGGCTTTCCAATGAATTTCTTGAGAAGGTAGATAGGGATCATTAATAGAATATTTAACAACTTAAAATTTAATTACTATGCCAGGATTTGACAGAAGAGGACCGGAAGGGCAAGGCCCTAAAACCGGCCGTGCAATGGGAAAATGTAATCCGGATCACACGGAACATGCCGAAAAAGATGTACAGGGAGGCGGAAGACGAATACTTCGCCGCTTACACATAGGTTACGGACGCAGAGATGAGCGTACCAGCGGAAGAGGACAGGGAAGAAAAAGAGGAAGGAGAAGAAACAACACATAGATGGAGGTACCGGATAGTCAGGCGAATAACAACATTCTTATGCAACTGTCCGGTTTTTAATTTATAAAAAAAAGTAAGCAGATGCTTTTAATCTGGATTATAGCGGCCCTGTTGTTTGGTAGCGCGGGGAGTGTATGTTTGGCAGGTACCTTGTTATTTCTCAGAGACAATACACTGAATAAAGTTTCTTCCTGGCTGGTTTCCCTGGCAGGAGGTACTTTGCTGGGAGCTGCTTTTTTGGGAATGTTACCCAAAGCAACCGCACTTACAGGTAACGGGGATCTTGTTTTTAATATGACACTGGGGGGGATCATTGCATTTTTTGTTGTTGAGAAAGTCATACTCTGGCGGATATGCAACAATGTGAACTGTGAGAGACACCGTGATGCTTCGGCAAACCTGATCCTTTTCGGAGATGCATTTCATAATTTCATTGATGGGATTATCATTGCAGCCGCTTTTTTTTCTTCTTTTTCTTTTGGCCTGATCGTGACATTTTCGGTTTTTGCCCATGAAATACCACAGGAATTAGCCGATTTCGGGGTGTTGATCAGCAACGGATATTCAAGAAAGAAAGCCCTCTGGTACAATATGCTGTCAAGTGCAGCAGCACTGCCCGGAGGAGTTTTTGCCTATTTTGCCCTTGATTCGGCAGAGAAGCTGATCCCCTGGGTCCTGTGTATTTCAGCAGCAAGCTTTATTTACATTGCTCTTGCAGACCTGGTTCCGCAAATGCATGGAAAAACGAGAGCAGGTGATTCCGTAATCCAGATCGGATTGATCATGGCAGGCATCTTGATTATTTATTTCATAAAACACATATAACATGAATAATAGAAAAGTAGCAGTACCTGTAAACGAGAAAGGCATACTGGATGCCCATTTTGGTCATTGCAGATTCTTTGCCCTTGTGGAAACAGAGAATAATAAGATCGTATCCGAAGAGAAGGTTGTTCCCCCTCCGCATGAACCGGGCGTATTGCCGAAATGGCTTGCTGAACGGGGAGTTACCGATATTCTGGCCGGGGGTATGGGACAAAGGGCAATCCGGTTGTTTAATCAATACAAAGTGAATGTTTTTGTCGGGGCAGCTCAGCTCAGTGTGAATGAATTGGTTGAAGGTTTTCTGAACGAAACATTGAATTTTTCTTCAAACTACTGCGATCACTAGGCATGAGGCACGAGTGTTATTTTTGTCATACAAAAACAGTAGAGAATTTAATTGACAAATTTCAACCCGGGGCAGGCATAGCAGAAAAACTGGTTCGGTCGGTGAATAGTTGTATCCGTATGAACTGGAATGAGGCCAATCCGGTCATCGCAACCGGGATACACCGTTTAGCACGTGATATTTTAAACAGACAGGAGTTATACAAAGAAGAAAAACACAAGGCCAATGAGTTGCTTCTGGGGATGTATGATGTGTGGAGCGGGATGGTCGCTGAAAGTGAAGATCCTCTTTTTACAGCGGCAAAACTTGCCGTAATCGGGAATGTTCTTGATTATGGAGCCCATAGTATCGAAAGTGATATTATCAGTCAAATCAATACCTTGTCGGATAACGATCTTGCAAAAGATGAATCCGGTGAACTGTTTAAGAGGATCGGTTCAGCCGGATCAATTCTTTATTTGGGAGATAATGCGGGAGAAATTGTATTTGACAGGTTGTTTATCGAGACTTCGGGACATTCGAATGTTACCTATGTGGTACGTGGCGAACCTGTGATCAATGATGTTACGATGGAGGATGCGCAACAGTGCGGAATGGATAAGGTTTGCAGGGTCATTTCAAATGGTTATGATGCTCCTTCAACGCTTCCGCCATATTGTTCGGATGAATTTACGGAACAATACAATACAGCGGATCTGATTATAGCGAAAGGCCAGGGAAATCTTGAAGGGCTCATGAATTCGGATCATGAAAACCTGTTTTTTCTGCTGATGGCAAAATGTAAACCCATAGCCGAATTGGTGGGAGTACATGTAGGCGATATGGTTGTGTACAGCAGTAACCGGTGATTTGTAATTCGTGATCCAAAGGTATAGAAGGGATACCGCATAAAGACCGGAGAAACAGAAGGATCAACAATATAGTAAACCATACAAACAAAATCAAGACCCGAAACACTGAACGTTGATAAGCATGCCGTATAAAATTGCCATAGCGAGTGGAAAAGGGGGAACAGGCAAGACAACTGTCGCCGTTAACCTGTGGTATTTATTCAGGAAGCATTCGGACAGGTATGTCGGACTCGTTGATTGCGATGTTGAAGAGCCGAATGCGCTTATTTTTTTCGATGATGCCGAAAAGCAGGGGGAACAGGAGATCTTTCAGATGGTTCCTGAAATTGATATTAAACGATGTACCTTCTGCCGTAAATGTGTGGATTTTTGCGAATTCAATGCCCTGGTTGTGATCCCTCCGGCAAAGTTCGCCGAAGTTAATTCCGGTTTGTGTCATTCATGCGGGGCTTGTCTGGTGGCTTGTCCCGAACAGGCGATTTCCGAATTCCCGTTGTCTGTTGGAAAAGTGACTAATTATAAACTGGATGAAAGAGGACAATTGATTGAGGGGATGCTGAAAGTTGGATCTGCTATGCAGACTATGCTTATTAAGAAGTTAAAGAAACTGGTTCCGGATGAATTTGAAATTATCCTGTATGATTCTCCTCCGGGAACCAGTTGTTCTGTTGTTGAAACTCTGAATGGATCTGATTATGTTGTCCTGGTTTCAGAACCTACGCCATTTGGTTTATACGATCTGAAAATAATGACCGAACTTCTCGGTGAGATTAAAAAACCATTCGGCATAGTCATAAACAAAGCCGGAGTTGGTAACAACGATCTTTACGAATACATCGAAAAAGAGGGATTTGAACTGTTAGGTGAATTGCCTTTTGATGAAACGTATGCAGGTTCTTACGCAAGGGGCAGTCTGTTCCGGGATATACCCGATACGATCCGCGATTCCTATCGGCAGATCGTGAACAAGCTGGAAACAAAAGAAGAAGCATACAGATCATGGCAATTAAGCTATTATCCTGAAAACAAACACAGGTAAAATATGAACACATGATTCGTCCTGACTAAAAGATTATTTTCCTGAAACAGTGTATTAATTCATGAAAGAAATAACTGTATTAAGCGGCAAAGGGGGGACAGGGAAAACCAGCATAACTGCTGCATTGGCCTCATTGACAATGGATTCCGTATTTTGTGATAACGATGTGGAAGCTTCCGACCTGCATTTAATACTAAAGCCTGAAATAAGAGAGGAAAATATATTTTATGGTGGCTGGACACCAAAGATCAATAAGGACCTGTGTACGCAATGCGGTATTTGTATTGACCATTGCCGCTTCGATGCAATCCGGTCCGGTCCTGAAGGAAACCTGATCATTGACCGGTATGGCTGTGAAGGTTGCCGTTTGTGTGATAGGCTTTGTCCTGCCGGAGCCGTCTTATCCGAAAGGAATGGCACCAGCAAATGGTTTGTATCGGAAACGAGGTTCGGGACATTGATCCATGCAAAGATGGGTGCCGGAGAGGAAAATTCAGGCAAACTGGTGACAGCAGTCAGAAAGAAAGCGAGAGAGATCGGAGAGAAAAACAAAGCAGAATATGTTATAAATGACGGTCCCCCGGGAATCGGATGCCCGACCATTGCATCCCTGTCAGGTGCCGACCTTGTTCTTATTGTTATAGAGCCTACAAAATCGGGACTACATGATGTAAGACGTCTGACAGAACTTATACGTTCTTTTGATATTCCTGCTTATGCGATCATTAATAAATACAATATCAATTCAAAGGTCTCGGAAGAAATTCAAAACTTTCTGAAAGCAAAAGCCATTGAAGTACTTGCCAGGATCCCTTTTGATCGTGAAATGGTAGATGCCATGATAGCAGGTCAGACCATTTATGAGTATAATCCGGATAACATCATATCAAAGAAAATATACAAAACATGGCAAAGAATGAGAGCATAGATAGGAGGGCCGTTCCCATAATGATTTACGGGAATAAAATTTTGAGAGAATCATGCAATGAGGTCGGCAGGGAGGATACCGACGGACTCGATATACTCATCCGGAGATTATGGGAAACATTGGAAATATCGGGTGGTGTAGGTTTGGCAGCGCCTCAGATTGACAGTTCTCACAAGGTTTTTGTTGTCGACAGCAAAATCATGTACGATGATCTTTCCGAAGAAGACCGAAGATCATTGTTTTCACATGATGAAGGCATAAAGGAAACTTTTATCAATGCCAGGATCGTTGCCGAATCGGAAGAAACATGGAGTGAACAGGAAGGTTGCCTGAGTATTCCCGGAATAATGAAACCTGTCGAAAGGCCCTGGGAAATAATCATAGAATATACCGACAGGGATTTTAATCCGAAACGGGTTCATTATTCGGGCTATACGGCGAAGGTCATCCAGCATGAATACGACCATACAAACGGGATATTATTCATCGACCGGTTGCCTGCTTTAAGCAGGAAACTGCTGAACAGCAAGCTCAGGCAGATCAGAGACGGTCAGGTGGAAGTCAGTTATCCGGTTAAATTCTTTAAAAAAGGATGATATGATAAAACACATTGCCCTGGAGATAGATAAAAGTGACCTGCGGAATTTTTATGTAAATATTCTCGGAGGGAAAATAGGAAAGCAATTTGTTCTTGACAGAGAGGATGCCTCAGAGATATTCAATATACATCGATCAGCGGACATATATTACCTGTCCCTGGAAGAAGTGGATCTTGAGTTGTTTGTCCGTGAGCATCCGGGCCGAAGTACTTTTCATCATTTTTGTCTGGAAACGGGAAAGGCAAAGACTATTTATCTTCTGGCAAAAGAAAAGGGTTACTGGACACATGTCCGAAATCCGGGCGACCGGGAAACATACTTCATCAGAGATAAAAACGGGAATACAATTGAGATGAAACATAGTTATTAAATCATAATACAGGGAACAATGAAAAAATTTAAAAAACAGGCCATCGGCATTTTTATCATTGCGGTAATCATGATAGTATCAACGGTTGTTCAGTCCTGTCACTCACAGAGACGTTTGCATAAGGCTGTACCCTGTCCCTGCGAAAAAAAGAAAAGATAAACGTTTAAGCGGGAACCTTCATGAGTAAGATGGAAATGAATCGGCTCAAAAGTGAAATTCTTCAATGCACCCGATGTGTTTTGTCAGATTCACGTAACAAAGTGGTCTTCGGAGAAGGAAATCCGGGAGCAGATATTTTTTTGATCGGGGAGGCACCAGGGAGAGATGAAGATATACAGGGAAGACCATTTGTTGGGAAATCAGGACAATTGCTTGATAAGATACTTACGGCCTGTGGGTTTACCAGGAATGAACATCTGTTTATCAGTAATATTATTAAATGCAGACCTCCGGGTAACAGGGTGCCTGACGAACAGGAAGCCGGAGCTTGTATGCCTTTTTTATTACAGCAGATAGAGTTAGTAAACCCGGTAATTCTTGTTCTTCTGGGGGCAACTCCTTTAAAGTTTATTCTTGGCCATGAAAAAAAGATCACATGGCTTCACGGAGTATGGATGACATGGAGAAACAGACTGGTGATGCCGGTATTTCATCCTGCCGCATTACTGAGGAACCCTTCTTTGAAAAGGACCACGTGGGAAGACTATAAGAAAATTGTATACAAATATCGCGAATTGGTTAATTCACAACACAGTTCGCCTTATGTATAAAGAGAACGACATCATGTTTATATTTAAAGAATACTAAAGATCACATGATTGCATTTGGCCCTGTACATTCGAGAAGACTCGGAATGAGTCTTGGGATAAACAACATCGTTTCGCAAAAAAAATGTTCCTATGCATGTGTTTATTGTCAGATTGGGATGACCGGTGAGAAAACCATGATCAGATCGGATTTCTATGAACCCGGATACCTGGTTAAAGAGATTGAAAATCATCTTAAAAGGCTTAAAAACGAAGATATGCCGGATTACATGACTTTTGTAGCAAACGGAGAGCCGGCACTTGACAGGAATCTTGGTAAAGAAATCGCGATGCTGAAAGAATTGGGGTTTCCGATTGCTGTGATTACCAATGCCTCTCTTATTGACCGGCAGGATGTAAGGGACGATTTGATGTCGGCAGATTGGGTCTCAGTGAAAGTGGATGCAATCGATGAAAAGACCTGGAGGAAAATAAACCAACCCTGTAAAGGTATTCATCTTAACAGGATACTGGAAGGGATTAAGATATTTGCCTCTGAATATGAAGGGAAATTACAAACAGAGACAATGCTTGCTGAAGGTTTCAATGATGCCACCTGTCACCTTGGAAAGCTGTCTTCTTATATTTCCGGATTGGCACCGTTAATAGCTTATCTGTCAGTGCCCACAAGACCTCCTGCTGTTAAACAGGTAAATGGGGTATCGGAAAAGAAACTGACAGAGGCATGGCAAATATTTGACAAAAAAGGTATCAGGACTGAATTATTAACTGGTTTTGAAGGGACCGGAACGGGATTTACAGGCAACGTTATTGATGATATATTAAACATAACGGCTGTGCATCCTCTTCGGGAAGATACGATGGAAGAACTGTTAAGGCGTGCAAAAGCAGATATGACTGTTGTTTCATCGCTTCTGGATCAAAAACTGATCAAAGAAGTACAATATAAAGGAAGACAATATTTTGTGAGATACTATCATCAGCAGCCGGATTGAATTTTTTCCAGATGGAAAAGAATGAATACAAAAACAAAAAGAAATGTTAAAAGACGAGATTTTTATACGGCCCCGGTACGGAGAGGTTGACAAAATGGGTTATGTATATCATGCGAATTATGTATGTTATTTCCATCAGGCAAGGACGGAGCTTTTACGGAAATATGGGATCAGCGACAGTGTTTTGGAGAAAAATAACATAATACTTCCGGTAATATCGATGGGCCTGAAATATTACAAGCCTGCCTATTATGATG
>JASFVU010000061.1:0-9270 GCA_050049665.1 Bacteroidales bacterium
CCACTTACTCTCCGTATGATTATTTGATGCGTTTTCGATTGTCGCATGCAGCCTGGTTACTAAAAAACACCTCTCAAATGGTACAGGATATAGGTTTTCAATCGGGTTTTAACGATTCCTTTAATTTCTCTACTTCATTCAGGAAACTTTTTGGAACCTCTCCTTCTCAATTCAGGATTAGCAAGATTTAAAAGGTCAGTCTCAGCTGGCTGATTTATTTTTGTATTATGAAACGTCCATGAACAAATAATCATTACCTATAAAATCATGATTATTTGCGAAAGGTAAGTTACATCTGACAATTGAAAATGAATTATGAACAGATGAAATGAATCATAGTACTAACCCTGACAATGCTTATTTTGATGGATATGGGCGCACAACATAAAATAAAGACTTTCTGGGAAGGAAAATACTTGAAAACCGTTGAACAGAACATTTTGATAGTAGGAAATGAAATTCGGGCTATAGGATATATTACAGGAACTGATAAAGACGGTGATATCCTGGAGGTTCACTATGAAATTAATTTAACTTCTGATTGGAAATTTCAGAATGCATCTGTTTTTAAAAATAATACGGATACTATTGTTATAAGCAAATCCGGCAGCAACTGGACAATAAATGATAAAAAGAGACCCGAACTTTACAATTGTGAATTTATAGATATTAATGTTACCCCTTTCACGAATACTATTCCTGCTAACCGGTTACCGTTCCATCAGAATAGCAGGCAGGAAATACAGGTAGCTTTTATTGATGTATTTAAAAACGAAGTCACATTATCCAATCAATGTTATACCAAACAGGACGATTCTCATTTCATTTATGAGAATATGGATTCAGGATTTAAAAGAACACTGCAAGTTGATTCCCTCGGAATAGTAGTTAATTATCCCGGTATCTGGAAAAGACTAAATGCTGAATCAAAGTTCAGGGAAGTATTGGTAACCGCTCAAGCTTCGGAATCCATAGGGAATGAAAAGGATATGTATGATTGGTTGATAGGTTCCTGGGATGCCAAGGTGATAGATTATAAAAAAGATGGAACTAAAATTACTCAGGAAGGCGAATGGCATTTTGCCTGGGTATTGGAAGGCAGGGCAATTCAGGATGTATGGATTGTTCCCGGGAGAGGAAACCGGAACACGATTGAAGAAGGGAACCGGTATGGGACAAGCCTGCGGGTTTTCAACCCGGAAAAACAACTTTGGGAGCTCACATGGTTAAACCCGGTTACAGGAGCATTCGACCGCCTTGAAGGAAAAGAAATTGATGGGGAACTGGTATATGAGGGCACCGATAAAGAAGGCAATTTGCAACGTTGGACTTTTAAGGAAATCAAGCAAAATTCCTTCCACTGGACAGGAGAACTCTCCACCGACGGGGGCAAAACCTGGAAGCTTGAAGCAGAATTTTTTCTAACCAGAAATTAAGATATAATTATGATAACAAGAGTTTGGCATGGATGGACAAAACCGGAAGAAGCGGATAATTATGAGAACCTTCTAAATGAAATGATTTTTCCGGGAATTGCTGCCAGGGGTATCCGGGGATACAAAAAAATTCAGTTATTACGCAGATTAATTGCTACCGAAGTAGAATTTACAGTTATCATGTGGTTTGAACATTTAGAAGCCGTAAAAACATTTGCCGGAGAAGAATATAATAAGGCATATGTTCCCGAAAGCGCACGAAAACTTTTATCAAGATTTGATAAGGAGTCACAACATTATGAATGTAAAACTGAAATTGATTATTCAAATAATTAACATCGAATATGAGAAAAATAATATCTGCTATAAATATGACCCTTGAAGGTTTCTGCGGCCATATAGCAGTAGTCGCCGATGAACGGGTTCATAATTATTATGTCTAACTGAAAGGAGAAAAAATATATGTATGAAATAGATAATTATCTTGGCTGACTTGTCCTGCCTTGGTTTTGCACATTTGCAAAAGCACGCACCTTTCAGGATGCACTAACTTTTGCAAAAGAGCCAAACGCCGACACACGAAACAAAAAATCCGCCAAAAAACCTATTTCCCCACGCTAAAATCCGAAAACAAAAGAGCGCCCAAAAGAAGCCCCGTTTCGGGGCTCAACTATCACGGCGGATACCGCCGAAAGGTCTTTTCCTGATTTGATTCTGAAAGGAATATCCGGTTTTTTATCTGTTTTCTTTCCCCGATTCGCTCCGTTGAACCTGAAACAAGCTGAGGCTTTCATCGGGCTGACGACTTCCACCATCGGTTTGACGCCTCCATCAATCCCCACGCCTGACGAGGGCGTTAAATCGCCCTCTATTGCCGACGTTCGGATGACCTGCTTTGACGCTCAGTTGTTGGCGGTTCCCGCCAGGCTGTTGGCGACCTTCGGTCGCCTAGTGGACACTGAAGTTTTTTCGATAAAAAACTTCAATTTGTTGAAAACAAATACTTTTTGCTCAAAACGTGTTGATAAAAATGGGCAAGAAGGGAAATTTATTTTTTCCCTTCTTCCATTTTTTGATGTAATAGGCGGATTCGACTATCATATACGAATTGCCGACAAAAAGAAAAAAGGCCATCGCAAGATGGCTTTTTTTATGGCTGGAAAGCGTTGAAAACTTGTTTTCATAAGCGATACAGCCATAAAAAGAAAAGATGCCTTACGGCATCCTTTTTTCTTTTTGGACTCCCCCCCCTCAGAGATCACGACCTCGCCTCAAGCGAGGGAGTAATCTCTTTTTATTCGTTAGCCTAAATGAAAGTAAAATTAGTATGGTCTGTCTTTTGAAAATAAAAAGATGTGCGAAGCACATCAGACTTTTCTTTTTGGATTCCCCCCTCAGAGATCACGAGGAGCGTAGCGACGAGTAATCTCTTTCTGTTGTGAATATCGAGGTTTTGGTATATAAAAAACAGGAACTATATTGATATGTCTTTTTATTCTCTGAATCAACCCCAAAAAACAGAGTGAGAGTGAGAGTGAGAGTGCGAGCGAGAGCGAGTCACTCGAATTCTGTTTCTCCTCACTCACTCTCACACTCACACTTTTATTATTTATCAAGTAACCAAAAGGGTGAAAACGAAGTGAACGGGTAATCTCAATGGTAGCGAAATGTTTCTTTTATTCTTCAAATCAACCCGTAAGCCATTATTTCGAACTGTTCCCCAACAGTTCGGCTTTCTTTTGAATCACCTGCTTGAGAAATCTGATAAGCTTAGCGATGAAAATCTCTTTATTAAGTCCCGAATCAGAATCGAAACTCACTAAATTGGCTCTAAATGGTGAATTAAAAGCGCTAAAAATGATTCTTGACCTCATCCAGGATAAGCAAAATACAAGTTCCGGCAGCCGGACAAATTTTATCCGGATTAACAACACAAAAATTGATAGCGTGGCAGTAAAATGAGGTAATATTAGCTTGTATGGAGGTGGATAAATATTCAAAAAGGAGGAGCAATAGCTAAATTTCAGGAAAGTGTTTTCAGGACAAATTGCGATTAACGATTTTTACCATATTATTGATTTGATAAAGTAAATATCTCAAAACTAAAACTTAACAGATATGATTAAAGGAACTGGTTTGCTAACAACACTCGTAGCAGTAGTTTTTTCTTTGCAGTTAAAGGCACAGAATAGTCTTTACCTGCATGTTGACGAAGCTAAAACGAAAATTAACCCGGAAATATACGGACATTTTGCCGAACATCTCGGACACTGTATTTATGGAGGAATTTTTGTAGGCGAAGATTCGGAAATTCCAAATATCCGTGGATTCAGAACAGATGTAATAGATGCCCTGAAGGAAATGCAAATTCCATTATTGCGATGGCCGGGTGGTTGTTTTGCCGACACCTACCATTGGAAAGACGGAATTGGACCACGGGAAAGCCGGCCTGCCATTGTTAATACCCATTGGGGAGGTGTTACCGAAGATAATAGTTTTGGAACGCATGAATTCCTGGATTTTTGTGAGCTTATAAATGCTGAAGTTTACATTAATATAAATGTCGGATCAGGAACCGTACAGGAAGCTGCAGAATGGGTTGATTATGTTACTTCAGACAGGGTAAGTCCAATGACTGATTTAAGAAAGCAGAATGGCCGCGAGGAACCCTGGGAGGTAAAATATTGGGGAATTGGTAACGAAAACTGGGGTTGTGGCGGAAATATGACCCCCGAATATTATGCCGACCTTTACAACCGTTTTGCAACCTATTGCGGAGGGGCAGAATATAAAATAGCCGGGGGTCCTAATGTTGACGACTACAACTGGATGAAAGTACTTATGCAGAAGGTTGCTTCCCGTCCATGGTTGGTGCAGGGAGTTTCATTACATAATTATTCTTTTGCCCATAGTTGGGAAATTAAGGGTGATGCTACAGGATTTGATGAAGCTGAATGGTTTTCAAACCTGAAAGATGTACAGAGAATGAAAGATCTTATTAAAATCCATTCCGCTATTATGGATCAATACGACCCTGACGGACAAATAGGCTTAATTGTTGATGAATGGGGAAACTGGTTTAATGTCGAAGAAGGAACCAATCCCGGGTTTTTATATCAGCAAAATACTATGCGCGATGCATTGGCAGCAAGCATTAACCTGAATATTTTTAATAATAATGCTGACAGGGTTAAGATGGCAAATATTGCACAGATGATTAACGTTTTACAGGCTGTAATTCTTACCAAAGAAGAAAAAATGGTGGTTACACCAACCTATTATGTGTTTAAAATGTATAGTGTTCACCAGGGTGCAAAACTTGTTCCATCCAATCTCAGTACCGAAGATTACGAGTATAAAGGAGATAAAATACCTGCAATAAGCTCATCAGCATCGGTAAAAGATGGTGTTATGAACATAACATTGAGCAACACCAATCCGAATAAGGAGGTAAGTATTGATATCAATGTAACAGGTGCCGAATACAAAACAGCAAGTGGTAAAATTATTACCGCCGAATCGATGGACGATTATAACGACTTTGATAAAGAAGAAAAAGTTTCGCTAAAAGGATTTGAAGTTGAAAAGCCTGAAGAAGGAAAACTGAAAGTGGTAATACCTGCACATTCTGTAGTTTCTGTTCAGCTTAAATAATTTTTTGTTAGTAAAGCATATTGGTTGAAAGGTTGTTGTTGGAAGCTTTTCCGGCAATAACCTTTCTTTAAGCCCTTTTTTTCTTTAAAAACTCCGACGGTGATTGTTTATAATATTTCTTAAAAATACGGCTGAAATATTTTGGATCGTTAAAACCGGTTGTATAAGCTACCTCGCTAATCTGAAGAGTACTGCCTGAGAGCAACTCAACCGACTTTTTCAGCCTGTAGGTATTTATAAATTCATTTGCCGAAAGATTGGTTATAGCCTTTAGTTTACTGTACAGCTGACTCCGGCTGACAAACATTTCAGATGCAAAATGATCAACATCGAAAGATGGATCGGTATAGTATTTTTTCACTATGTCGTTTGCCCGTTCGTAGAACTTACTATCAAGGTTAGATATCTTTAACTCATCGGGTTTAACATCTTCAAGCCTGCTGAATTTTGCTTTTAACTTATTCCGGTTATCAATCAAAGCTTTGATCTTTGCAACCAGGATTTCAATGTCAAAAGGTTTTGTTATATAATCGTCTGCACCTGTTTCCAGTCCTTCTATCTGGTCTTCGGTCTTTGAACGTGCTGTTAGTAGGATAATTGGTATATGACTGGTGTACAGGTTGTTTTTGATTCTTTTACATAATTCCAGCCCGCTTACTTCCGGCATCATGATATCGCTAATGATCACCGAAGGGGATTCCTTATTAGCGAGTTCACAGCCTTTATTACCATCCCCGGCTTCTAAAACATGATAGTATTGCGATAAACTGGAACAAATAAAAGAACGCATATCCTTGTTGTCTTCTACCACAAGAATTGTCTCTACACCAGTTTCCTGTTCAGGGTATTCAATACTAACAGGATCTGCAATCTGATCTGATAAAATAGCTACTTTGTCTTTAATATTCGATTCAAATACCTGCCCTGTTTTGTCAATTTCGTGCTCAGCAAACACTTTCTTACTTACCGGTATTTCCACGCTAAACTCGCTTCCCTCACCCGGGACACTTTCAACATGTATCTTTCCGTACATTATTTCAACCAGACTTTTTACAAGAGACAAACCAATTCCGGTTCCGGCACGCTTATGTTTTTTAAATTCGGTTACCTGAAAGAACCGGTCAAAGAGTTTATCTATTTGCCTGGGATCTATTCCTTCGCCGGTATCTTTTATCGATATACAAAGGAATTCGGTTTGATCTTCGGTTTTTGAATATGACCGCAGGATAACAGATTCCCCATTTGGAGTAAATTTGAAGGCATTTGATAACAGGTTGTATAAGACATTCTCCAGTTTTTCTTTATCAAGCCATGCAGTTTTGTTAACCTTAATGTCATTGGTATAGATAATATTATTTTTTTCGGCTAATTCTCCAAAAGAATTGAATATATCAAGCAAGAACAACTTTGGTTCTGTAAGCTCAACCTGAAGCGTTTGATTTCCTGTTTCGGTGCGCCTGATCTCCAGTAATTGCCTGATAAGTATTAATAACCTGTGAGCATTGCTATGGATAATATTTAATAAATGGTTTGTTTCTTTATCTTTTTTAAACTGCTTTATCAGGCGCTCAAGAGGAGAAATAATCAGGGTAAGTGGTGTTTTGAATTCATGCGAAATATTGGTAAAGAATTTAAGCTGTAACTGATTAATTTCATTTACTTTCTGATTCAGAAGTATAAGTTCGTCGCGTTGTTTTAAGATCTCATCATTTTTCGCCTCAAGTTCTTCTTTCTGTTGTTCTATCTGTTCCTGTCTGTGTTCAAGCTGATGGTTGCTTTCAATCAGATCTTTTGCTTGTTGTTCCAGTATTAAGTTCTGGTCTTCAATTTTTTGTGTTCTTCTTTTTACCCGGTCTTCAAGAATTTTCTTTTGTGTAATCATTCTTCTCATCTGCAGCCAGATGATCAGAGCTGTCAGAGCTACTAAGAATAGAATTCCAAGTACCTTAAATAGTGTTGTTTCCCAAAATGGAGAGGTAACAATAATTGTGACCCTGGTTGGAATATCATTCCAGATACCGTCACTATTTGATGCCTTTAGCAAAAAAGTATAGGAACCACCTTCGAGGTTGTTGTAATTTGCAAATCGTCTTTGAGCGGAAACAGTTACCCAATCTTTGTCTACACCCTGCAATATGTACTTATAATAAACTTTTTCGGGCAAATAATAATCAAAAGCCGAGAAGTCAAAAGAAATATTATTGTCCTTATAACTCAGTAATATAGTATCGGAGTTGTAAACAGGTTTGTTCAGGACTAATTTCTTATTATGTATTTCTCCGGGTTTTACTTCTTCATTATAGACTTTGAGTTTCGTTATTTTTGGTATGGGCGAATAACTGTATTCATAAAAATCATTCGGGTTAAAATAGTCCAGTCCTTCGGTACCACCAAAGTATAAAATCCCCTTTTCGTCCTTATAAGATGCAGTCCAGTAAAATTGATTATTTAAAAGACCATCTTGCTTAAAGAAATTCTTAATGTTATTGTTCGATGGGTTTAGCATGGATAAGCCGTAATCGGAGCTTAACCAAATGTTTTTATTGTTGTCTTCTTCAATGGCGTAAATAGCATTATTAGACAGTCCGTGGTTTTCAGTAAAATTCTCACAAACGAGCTTTCCGTCTTTGTTTATTTTAGTTTTTGCCAATCCATTACCATAAGTTCCAATCCATACATTACCATCTGAATCTTCTAAAAACGAAATGATATAATCTCCGGGTAATGATGTACTGTCATTTGCATCGTGCATATAGTATTCCAGGTTACTGATGATAAACTCATCATCTTTTGTTGAACGAATTGAGCTCTGTGGAAAACGGAACAATCCGTTTCGGGTGCCAATCCAATAATAACCTTTAGAGTCAAGCAATAAACAACCAATTTCGGTTAAATCCGGCGATTGATTCTCCGGAGCAATAAGGGTTATAAATTTTCCGGATTTATATTCAAGCATCGACAGGCCACCCTGGGTACCAATCATCAGAAATCCTCTGGGGTCGTTTACCATTGATGAAACAAAATTGTCAACAATGTTGTTTTGATAGCCTGGTGTATTGTTGGATATACGGTTAATTCGAACCTGGTTATCGTTAGTACGAATTGAGTTTAATCCACCTCCCCAGGTGCCAACCCATAAATTATTATCTGAACCTCTTAATATAGAGGTTACATAATTATTGCTAATAGTTGCAGAGTTTGTATTGTCAAATGTAAAATGACGAAACCTTTGTATTTTCAGATCTACAACATTAAGTCCTCCTCCTGCTGTACCTATCCATAACTTATTTCCTTCTTTAAGAACTGAGTTGATCGTATTTTCGTTCAGACTGTTTGGATTATTAGGATCATTGGTAAAAAACCTGAATGGATTTTGATATACATTAAATTTGTTTATTCCTCCTTTTTCGGTTCCAATCCAGACATTACCGGTAGAGTCGCAATAAACCGTGCTGATAAATTCATTATTTATTATAAAATTATCGGGACCTCTTTCGGGGAAACTATAGAATTGTCCTGCTTGTGGATTAAATATTTGCAGCCCGCCCAGTGTAGCAACAAGTATTTGCCCCGATATATCTTGTTGTACTTTATTTACATAGTTGTGCACAAGCGAATTAGGATTTAAGTCGGTTGAGTACCATAAAAGTGCTTCAGAATTTATTGAGTAGAAAAACAGTCCGTTGCTTGTTGAGAAATACATGTTTTTCTGATCATCCTCAAAAATGTCATTAACATATGTTTGAGGGGGTAAAACTCTGTTATCGTTAGGAGTAATAAACTTGTTGGATTTCGGGTCCAGCAGTTGAATGCCATCTTCTGTTCCTGCAAACAAGGATTTATCTTGTGTCTGATACAGAGTATTTACCTGGTTATTTGAAATAGTTCCTTTTTCAAGATGATAATGCTCTGAAATAATAAAAGAATTATCACTGCTTTGCAGTTTATAAATTCCGTTTTCATTTGTTGCAACCCATACCACACCATCTAAAGCTAATACTGAATTTACCCGGATTATCGGATCTCCTTTGAAGCTTGTATCTGCAAATTGATTGATCTGGCTGGTGCGGTGGTTATAATATGATAGTCCTTTGGAAGAGCCAATCCAGACCAGGTCGTTGCTTCCGGCTGAAATAGAACTTATTAAATTATCAGGAAGTGAATTGATATAACCTTCTTC
>JASFVU010000062.1:0-9225 GCA_050049665.1 Bacteroidales bacterium
ATCGACGGGGTGCCTCAGACACAGATCAATATTACCTCGGGAGATGTACCTTATACATTACCAACCGCAACAAGCGGAACATATCAGCTGACTGATTTTACGTACAATAGCGGAAGTGAAAACGGAGTTGTTGACCCGGCAGAAGTTGAAGTATATGATAATCCGACAACGGCCGATGCTGGTTCTGATCAGTCATTGTGCGGTGCTTCGGCAACCACACTTGACGGAAATACTCCCGTTATCGGGACCGGCTTATGGAGTATTATCAGCGGTACAGGTGGTACGGTAGCAACACCCACTTCACCTACCAGTGATTTTAACGGTACAAACGGAACAACCTATACCTTACGTTGGACGATAACCAACGGAGGTTGTGAATCATCAGATGATGTAATTATTGATTTTCCCTTACTGCCTGTTCAGCCAGGAGCTTTCACAACCAGCTCGTCACAGGTATGCCAGGGACAAACGGGTGTGGTGTACACGGTTCCGAATGATCCTACCGTGACGTATACCTGGAATTATTCCGGAAGCGGAGCGACCATCAATGGTACGGGAAATTCTGTTACCGTTGATTTTGATGCTTCGGCCACAAGCGGAACATTAAGTGTTTATGCAACTAACGGTTGCGGAGACAGTTCTCCCCGTGAAATAAATATTACTGTGAGTCCCGTACCCACGATCACGCTCACAACAGGAAATGCAGTTGCCTGCCAGGGTGATGCGGGTGCTGACCTTGAATACAGTGGAATAACAGGCACCCCCGATCAGTATAGTATCGACTTTGATGCTACGGCAGAAGGTGAGGGTTTTGCCGATGTTAATAACGCTGCATTGTCCGGCAGTCCGATTGCCGTTATTGTTCCCGGAGGGGCTTCCGTAGGCGTATACGATGCTGTTTTGACGGTCCGGAACAGTTCTACGGGATGTGAAAGCACCGGTTATCCGGTTACTGTTACGGTCAATGCCCTGCCGGTCCCGGCATTAACGGGTACAGATACCTTATGTGTCGGTTCAACAGGCATAGTATATACTACAGACAGCGGAATGTCGGATTATACATGGGTGGTTTCCGCAGAAGGGACGATCACTTCGGGTGGAGGTTTAACAGACGATTCGGTGACAATAACATGGCATACAACCGGAACAGCCAATGTATCGGTCAATTACTCCGATAGCAACGGTTGTTCTGCAACTACTCCGACAGATATGGATGTTGAGGTCATGCCCACACCGGCGACAGGACCGGCATATCACATTAATGACGGGGCTTATCAATAATATTTATGAACTTATGATACATCTGTACATATACATATTACTATTTATTGGAATAATGGGAATTAACATTAATCATCAGAAAAGCTGTATCCATGTAAAAAATATTGATTAACTTAAGTATAACGTAACAAATACAGGTGTTTTTACGGTATAAATGGTTATAAATGTGGAAAAACAAAATCATTAAAATATCAAAAGAATGTTTAATTTACTAAAACAGGGAATTATGAAGAGAGTTTTTATTTTTAGATCAATTGTTACAGCAGTTTCACTGCTTGTATCTTTAGGACTTTTTGCACAGACTCATCCGGGGACAACCATACCGGGTACTCCGGCAAATTTAGCAACTGAATATGCCGGTTCCGATGTGCAGGGAACTACTTATATGGTTGAAGGAACATCTGTTCCATTATTTGCTATGCCTGACGGCTATTATCATCCGACTTACGATGCATCCGCAGGGAATTATACTCTGACAGACGGATTCGAATGGGACTGGACTGAAGTAAGCGGAAATATTACATTCAGCATTGACGGTGCCGAAGATAATTACACTGTTGCTACTGCAGGAGCAGGTAGTGCGGGAAGTACGTATACCGTGAATGTTGTTGAACAGGCGCCTGCCGCATGGGGAGGCTGTAGTGATGCCGGTCAGGATCTTGATATCACAGTAGTAGCAACTCCTGCCTCTACATTGGGTGGTGATGCTGCACTTGAATATTGTGAAGGTGAAGTAGGAATTCCGACAGTCATGAATCAGACGATATCTGACGGCTGGCAGGAATATGATGTTGTGTGGAGACTGCAGATCAATACCTTAACAGGAGGAGGAGCAATAGATTTTTATTACTCCGATGAAACCGGTGCCGGACAGAATCCTGTTCAGTTTTATGCTGTTGACAATCCGGATACTTCACCTGAACGCTTTGCAGCAGCCGGAGCTCATGATATTATGACAGTTGGTAGTTTTGAAGTCATTAATAATGCTTCAACAGTGTATACTTATGAGTTAATAAGCATTAATGACCAGGCCCTGAGGTTTGGTGACTTTATTGCACTAAACGGTGATGATACTGATCCCAGCGCATTTACTTACAATGCCATTGGTGAAACCGTATCGGTTACTATTCATCCTTCACCGACAACAGGACCTATTTATCATATAAATTCCGGATGGGCGAATTAATAAAAAAATCCGGTATTTTAGCAGTTTAAAAAAACAGGAACTTAATAGCAATTCCATTGATTCGGAAAGTCCATATAGTAATTATACTACTCATAAACATTACTTTCGGATACGGGCAGGTTCAGTTAGAACCTGCCTGTGCTGAAAGTACTGAGGCATATGGTGTTAGCGGATATTCCGATTCGGAATTCATCTGGTCTTTCGATTCGCAGTACGGTACCGTTCTGGATGGCAACGGCACCGATACCATAACCATCAGGTGGGGATATAATACAGGGACCGTACAATTGGAAGTACTGGAAGTAACAAGCCAGAATTGCAGTAATTTTCCTTCAAGAGCAACGATTGAGATCATGGCTCCGGATGTGGATCTCGGATACGATTTTCCCGAGATCTGTGAGGATGATTCTCTTGTACTGGATGCCGGCAACCATTATGAACCCGATTTCAGTATTTTGTGGCACGACGGAAGTACAGGACAACAGTATACAGGCAGAAATTCGGAACAGATCTGGGTGAGGGTGACAGATGGCTTCGGGTGTGTAAGGTATGATACGGTATCACTACTGGTTCATCCGAATCCCGAGCTTAATCTTGGCAGTGATACCCTTATCTGCGATCCGGGCAGCAGTTATGTTTTGCGACCGGGAGATTTCTATTACTACAGGTGGACCAATTCGGGAACCGGAGAAGTAGTGGAAAACGAGTGGGAATATTATATTTCACCCCTTGAATCCGAATCGCCGGATACCATTATTCTTGAAGTACAGGACTACAATCTTTGCTGGGCAACTGACACAATGGTTTTGTATCCATGCAATTACGGGGCACTGTTTGGAGATATCCCCAATGTTATCACTCCTGATAACGATGGTAGTAATGATGTATGGAACATACCTCATATGCAGTTTTTTGAAGACGCTGTGTTGGAGGTCTTCGACCGTTGGGGACGATTGGTATTCAGAACCACTAACGTTTTTGAAGAGCCCTGGGACGGGACATCAAAGGGCAGGGATCTGCCAATGGATTCTTATTATTTCGTATTGGATCTCAAAGCTCCGGGTTCAACACCTATTGTTGGAACTGTTAATATAGTTCGATAAGCTTTCTGAGGTTATACCAGGAAATTGGATATATTTGTTTTTTGGAAGAAAATCGGAAATTACAAGGTGAATATTTTGACGGGAAGACAGGGGACAGGAGGATTTTTAAAAACAGAGGAATGAAAAAGATATCGCACCTGGGATATATTTTTGTACTTAGTATCATCTTTTCTGTAGCTTCAGAGGCTCAGCAGTTTCCCATATACAGCCAGTATATGATGAATGCTTTCCTGCTAAATCCCGCAGTGGCAGGGCATGAAGGATATACATCCGTTAACCTTACGGTGAGAGAACAGTGGGTGGGGTTGAAAGATGCTCCAAGCACTTATGCTGTTACCGGACAAACACGGTTACTGAAGAACAGTTTTATTTCAAGATCAAGATCCATCAGAAGAAGGCGGCGTGTGATGTCGCGAAGTGGCAGGGTAGGTCTTGGATTATATATTTTTACCGATCAGAACGGTGCCTTTAGCAGAACGGGAGTTCAGGGAACTTACGCCTATCATCTGACTTTACGCAGGTCTCAGCTATCCATGGGAGCTTCTATCAGTACATTTCAGTATAAGCTGGATAAAGATAAACTCAATCCCGAAGATCCCGCGGACCAGTTATTGCTGGATACCGAAAGCAAAGCTTTCATAACAGATGCCAATGTAGGGGTATATTATTCCGACAGGCACATTTATTCCGGAATATCCGTACAAAACCTGTTTGAAAGTTTCTTAAGGTTCAACAACAGGGAAGGAGCAGGCTTTCGATTGGAAAGACAATACATGGCCATGGGCGGATACCGGTTTGACCTCATTGATTTTTTATTTGTTGAACCGTCATTTCTGTTTAAGCTTAGTGAAAATGTGGTTTCCCAACTGGATGTAAACCTGAAATTTTACATCAAAGAGGATTACTGGGCAGGGATTTCCTACCGGACCGGCAGCGGATCAAGGGTAACAAATGAATCCATCGGAGGAAGAGGATCCTCCCTGATCCTTATGGGTGGGGCCAGAATAGATAAGTATTACTTCGGATATGCCTTTGATTATACCTTTAGCAGTATCAGTTCCAGAACGATCGGTTCTCATGAAGTGATGCTGGCGGTAAAATTCGGTGACAGTGCCCGCCGTTACCGGTGGCTGAACAGATATTAAGACCCGGCACCTATCAACAACGAGCAGCAAAGCTTTTTATGGATTAACTGAATCGATGAACTGATGAAATGAAGCTACTGATAAGCTAATGGTTTGGTTCATTTAATTCAGTTCACCAGTTCATTCAATTCATCAATTTCAAGATTAAACGATTACACAATTAAACTCACCAAGCACCAAGAACCCAGTAACAAGCACCCTCTTTTATTTCTTCATCTCCTTTTGCAGATCATACATCATCACTTCTTTTCTTATAACATCATGTTTTTTTCGTTCGTAACCGGTAAATTCAATGTAATTGTTATCCTCATCCACGTAACATTCGCCTGTTAGGGTACCATCTCCGGTATTGTACCGGTATTCTTTGATCGTTGGCACGGAATCGGTACCGGTTCTCAGGATCTCCCTGGAGACCTTATTTACATAAGGATTGTATTCATAATCAATGGTTATTTCTGTGGTTTCTCCGGTGTAATAGGTGTCATTGATAGTTGCCCTGGAAATTTTACCATCATCATTGAACCGCATTTTCTTTATTCTTTGTTTCAGCCTGTCATCTCTGTAGCCTTTTCTGTACCTGGTGATGACCGATCCTTCATTTTCCGAACGGGTAAGATCGGTCTTTACCTGCCATTTGTTTTTGGCGTTACGAACCTCTTTTTTCACCAGCATGGTATCACGGTAACCGTATCTGATCGTTTTCTCAGGCTTTATCAATTCATTTTTATCTTTTCTGTATATCTTCTTTTCCGAAACCAGTCCGTCCGGTGTATAAGAATACCTGATGACCTCCATCACGGAATCATCTTTACCGTCAAAGGTTTCTCCGGATATCAGCCGGTCATTGTTGTAGATAAAAGCCGTATAGGCTTTAATACCCAGGGAATCCTTAAATACTATGTTTCTGATCAGCTTGCCCTGAAGGTCATATGTATTTTGCTCAATGAGCTGTTTTTCCTTCGTTCTTTTGCCATCTTTTATCTTATACCGGTAGATGTTCTCAGCAATAATTGTATCCGGTTGTGCCGTTAAACCGATATTGTAAACAATGGAAATGAATAGAAAGATAAGATGCTTTTTCATGATCAATGATTTTTACAATACTGCAATCGCATATCCGAAGCCTGGCGGTGTCCCATTTCAGCAGCGGTTTTTAAATCCCCGCAGCCATCGGCAAAGTTATTCATGCTGATCTTTTGCACTCCTAACGCAAAATAAACATCAGCGGAATTCATTCCCAAACGCAAACATTTGTTAAGGTCATCAATGGCTTCCCGGGGTTTATTAAGCAGACCGTGGGCTATACCCCTGTTATAATAAGTATCGGCACGATCCCGGTCATATTCCAATGATTTGTTATAATAAGCCAGCGCTTTCTCATTTTTGTTTTGCATCATTTCCATAACCCCTAAAAGGTAATATGCTTCAGCGGTATGTGTCAGTCCGGTATCATATTTTATACAATTGTTCAGGTATTTTTTCGCTTCCCCGGGCCTGTTTAATTTCAGGGAGGCAAGTCCGGAGTTAAAGTTTGCCCCTGCAATTTTGAATTTTAGTTTCGTTGTCCGTTCAAAATCGCCGATCGCACTTTCATATGCTTCTGTATTGGCATATGATTTTCCTCTGTTAAAATAAGCTTCAGCGAGTTTATCATCCAATGTAAGAGCGTCTGAATAATCTTTGATCGCCCCTTCAAAATCAAGGATCTTCATCTTAAAATTCCCCCTGTTCAGAAACGCTTCCGTATTGGATGGATCAAGTTCCAGGAGTTTATTGTAGTTTTCAATGGCAGCATCATAATCTTCCAGTTTACTCAGTATCATGGCCCCTTCTTTCAGCACGTTGATATTCTCTTTATCCAGGTCACGTGCTTTCAGGTAATCTTCAGCAGCACCATCCAGATCATTCAGATTTGCCCTGGCAATACCACGGTAATAATAAGCATACGAAAGAAGACTGTCTTTTTTGATAGCCAGAGTCAGTTGTTCAACAGCTTCGGCAAACCGGTCCTCCAAAACCATTAACTGGCCTCTGAGAGCTATAAGTTCATTGTTTTCCGGAGATATATCAGCCAGTTTTTTCAGTTGCGTTTCTGCTTCACCGGTTTTATCCTCTGCCAGCAATGTTTTTATCAGGTTGACATGCATGACCGGAGAGTTCCCTTTCCATTGCAAAGCCCGTCTAAAGTATTTTTCGGCCAGCCGGTATTCACTTTTCTGATAATTTTCCATGCCCTTCCTGTTGTATTTCTCGGCAATGGGTTTTCTGACTGCCAGGAATGCGATCAGAAGGGTCACGAGTAAAAGAAAGACCGGCAGAATGATTTTTTTTATCATGATCGATTTATTTCAGGTTGATTCTCCAGAAAAGATACAAAAAATGAATGAGAAGAAGAATGATGATCTCTGAAATTCGGTTGTAGTTGCATAACAATAATCTTTTATTTCCCGGACAGGTTTTTTATTCCCGGTTCAGATAATTGTCTATTTTGGATAGCAGGTATTCAAGGTCAAGGGGTTTGCTGATAAAATCATCACAGCCGGCATCGAGGCATCTTTCCTTTTCGTTGGCAAATACATAAGATGTCTGTGCAATAACAGGCATGTTGTAATCTATTTTTTTGATTTCATAGGTAGCCTGAAAACCATCCATTACAGGCATCTGAAGGTCCATGAGGATCAGGTCTGTTTTTTCTTTTTTGAACAATTCTATTGCTTCGGCTCCGTTGCGGGCATGGATTATTTTTGCCCTGGTCCTTGTCAGGCATGAGTTCAGCACTTTAAAGTTCAGTTCTTCATCCTCGGCCACCAGAATGGTCTTTGATTCCCAATTGTAATTTTTTTTCGAAAACGGAGAAGCCGCTTTTGGTTTTTCAGATGCCACATCAACATGTCTTAGTCCCGTTGCCGGTATCTGCATATAAAACGTACTCCCTTTTCCCGGTTTTGATTCGACCCGGAGTTTACCACCAAGTAATTCCGCCAGGTTCCGGGATATGGTAAGTCCGAGTCCCGTACCTCCGTATTTACGGTTGAGGTCCGTTTCAATTTGAGAGAACCGTTCAAAGATGGTTGTTTGTTTTTCAGGTGAAATACCAATGCCCGTATCTTTAACGTAGAATTGAATGTTGTTTCCTGTGTGTGAGAATCCAAATTCAACAATGCCTTTCTTTGTGTATTTAAATGCGTTTTCCAAAAGGTTGTTCATCACCTGTTTTACCCTGATGGCATCCGTATTGATAATATAATCTTTTTCGTTTTCGATATTCAGGATAAGGTCGGCAGGATAGTTGTATTTTAATTTCAGTTTAATGAACACCTTTTTGATCTCTTTCATCAAATGAGAAATATTGGTAGGATTTATCGAGATCCTTAACTGCTTGGCTTCAATTTTTGCCGTATCGATGATATCATCGATCAGCCTCAATAAATTGTCGCCTGCATTGGTGATGTGTTCCAGGTATTCTTCTCTTTGTTCCGGATCAAGGTGAGGGTCTTTGAGGAAATTCGCAAAGGCAATGATCGCATTCATGGGGGTCCTCAATTCATGCGACATGTTTGCCAGGAATGCGGATTTCAGCTTATCCGATTCTTCGGCTATCTTACGTTCTGTTATCTCGTTTTCCAGTTCTCTGGTTTTTTCATACAATGAATATTCAAGATCGAGTTTATGAGAAACAATTTTTATAGCCGAAGCTTTTTTTCGCAGGTAGGCGATATAAATGATGACCAATGTTGCCAGCAGCAGAAAAAGAATGATCAAAAGAGCAACTTTCTGTGATTTCTGACTCTTCAGGCGGTTATTGGATTCAATGATTTGTTTTTCCTGTGCTTCAAGATTATACAGGGCTTCCAATTCAGCGATTTTTTCCGATAGCTCATTCGAATGGATGGAATCGCGCAGGGCTGTATAATCCATATGGTAATAAAATGCATTTTTGAAATCGCCTGTTTGTTCTGATAATTCAGTTAAAGCATTCAGATTAGAGATAATCCCTTCGGGATTATTTAAACGTTTTGCATCTTCAAGGCTTCTCGAATAATATGTTCTTGCATCATCAAAGTTCTGCCGGTACAACTGGGATGTCCCCATATTATGGCGGGCCCACATCTTTCCAAGCCTGGAATCGATCTTATCGAACAGTTCAAAAGATTTCCGGAATGTTTTAAATGCTTCCTGATAATCTCCCTGTTTTATCTGGATCAGTCCTATATTGCTGAATGTGGTCGCAATATTCTGGGTATCGGATAATTCTTCGTATATATGGATGGATCTGCCATAGTACTCCAGTGCTTTTTCGTAATCGCCGTTCTGGTAATATATGATACCCAGGTTCTGGTACAGGGACGCAATACTGGTGTCGTTCTGGATGTCTTTGTTGATCTCCAGGGCTTTGTTATAATAATAGGATGCTTTTTCCAGGTCTTTTAAACTGTGATGGATCAATCCGATATTCTGATACGCTTTGGCTACATTTTCAGTATTCCCCATACTCTCGAACATCTCAATA
>JASFVU010000063.1:0-9221 GCA_050049665.1 Bacteroidales bacterium
TCATTATCAGTGATATAACCTTCCTTTGCCGCCAGTTCGATCAAAACGTCATAGTTACTTAGTGTGTCGAGTTCACAGTTTGCGTTTAAAAAGTTATCAACAGCCACTGGAAATCCGTAAGTAAATATGGCCATCATCCCCAAAACCCCGCAATTTGCATCACGCAGAGCTTTTACTGCACTCAGACTGCTTCCTCCCGTTGAAATAAGGTCTTCAATTACTACGAACTTTTGTTTTTCTTTATAAACTCCCTCGATCTGGTTTCCCAAACCATGGGATTTTGCTGTGGAACGTATGTATATAAAAGGTAAATTTAAACTTTCCGCAACCAAGATTCCATGGGCAATTGCCCCGGTGGCCACACCTGCAATTCCTTCCGCATCGGGGTATTTCAGTTTGATACTTTCAGTAAAACAACGGCATATTGATTGGCGTACCTCGGGATAAGACAGGGTCTTTCTGTTATCACAATAAATAGGTGAATTCCAACCTGAGGCCCATTTGAATGGCTTTGCAGGATTTAATTTAATTGCATTAATTTGCAGCAATTGCTTTGCAATTTTTTTCTTACATTCTTTCATGCCGGCAAATGTATAAAGTTTTTTTTAACGACCGTAAACTCTTCCTGACAGATAATTTCACAAAACATTTTCAGGTCAATTATGGTTTATTTTACAAGTACCGTGATCAGGATGATCTGAAAGAACTGATCTCTTTTTACAGCAAATTGAGTAAAATAGATACGCTTTACCTGTTTCACCACGACATAGAAAAGCTGAGGGAAGATTTTCGTGAGTGCTTTATTTTCATTCCTGCGGGAGGAGGCCTGGTAAGAAATAACAAAGGAGAATACCTGTTAATATTCAGACGTGGCAAATGGGACCTGCCAAAAGGAAAACTGGACGGAGATGAATCTTTTGAAGAAGGAGCATTGCGCGAAGTTGAGGAAGAATGTGGGATTCATGATCTGAAAATCATACGTCCGCTGTTATCGACATATCATACGTACAGCCATAAGCAGGGACTTGCTTTGAAAAAAACTTCATGGTTTGAAATGTTGTATAGCGGGAATGAAACCCCCAAACCTCAGACATCCGAGGATATTCATGAAGTGAAGTTTGTTAAGAAAGGCGACCTGCAACACTATCTGGAGAGAAGCTTTCCGGCCATCAGGGATGTATTTACTTCGTTTGGGGTGTAATTACCGGTTATTGTCACTTGTCGTTATCGTATTCTTCTGAAAAATCCTGAAATTTAATACAGGGTTGTTCCTCCATATTTTTGTATTTCCCTTCTTTATGGCAACAGATATAAATACCTTTTCTTGCGAGCTGCGGATCCATTTTGCACAGGTAATCGTAGAATTCAGGATCCATTTTTTTCTTCCACATTATGAACCAGTAAGCTTCTTTAGTCATGGAATCCCAATGAATAAGCCCTTTTTTGTATTGCCAGTTAAAAAACTTTCCCTGACAGAGAAAAAATACCATAACTATTCCAATTGTTACTTTTAGAGCTACTGATCTTCTTGTCCATAGCCAGGTAACAAAAGCCGCAAACGGGACGGCAATCAGACCGTAAATATCCACGAGCGTCCGAATGCTCAGACCCCCTCCGTACCACCAGCTCCACCAGGAAAACAGGATGTAAATAAAAATGATAAAAAATACGATGAAAGCATAGAAAAAGTCCTGAAAATATTTGCGCATCCATATTATACCCAGCATAGCGAAGATCATGATCGGATTATACAGGAACCATCCTTTTCTGTACCCGAAGAAACCTTCAAGAATGTGAGGATGTCTAAAAAAGAAATTGCCTCCCGAAATACCATAAGTATAGAACAGATAGTGATCGGTCGTAAACTTCCAGTATAAAAATTGCGGGATCCATACGATCAGGACCATAAGGATAATGAATAAAACTTTGTGGGATAGCTTAAGAAAGAATGTTGCTTTCCGGACAAGTGCATTAAGAGAGTTTACCTGATAGAAAATAAAAATGATAACAACGAGGATATTGAAAGGACGAACAAGTGCGATTAAACCTGTCAGCAGTCCTGTAAACATGGAATTCCGCCAATTCGGATTTTTATGCCAGTTATCTGTTTGCAGTAAAAAGGTACTGATCAGTGCAAAGCTATATGCATGAGTCATGGGACTTTCAACCGTATAGTAATGATAGAGATTTGTACCCAGAGCGATGAAAATAAGTGTTAATGCAACAGGGGTCTCGGGAAAGTACCTGAGCAGGATACGTCTTAAAGCAAAGAATCCCAGAATAACATAAAAAATACTGCTAAAGGCCAGAAAGAATTTGTAAGGCTCCGTATATCCGCTTGGATCATAGTCCGATACCAGCGCTGTGAGGTGTGCCATAAAGAAAAAAGGAGAATACAGCAGTGATTGCCCTAAAGTATATCTTATCATTCTTTTTCCAACAGGAGTAATGTCAAAAGCGATTTTATACTTTGGAGAGCCTTTCGGATCCGCAAATTCAAGAGACAGGTCTTTGTAAATAAAAGCCGCAGGCAAGTAAGAATAGTAGCCAATTACATCTGATTGAATAATCAGTTTCGGATGTTTCCATCGTTTATCATGCAATACTTCTTTCCCGGCTAACCATAAAATAATACCAATTGCTATAAGTGATGCATGTTTTTTTAAAATCGCAAAAAGAGAATTTAAAAAAAGTACAGAAGATGAACAGAATTTTAAAAATAGGGGATTATCGATTTTATTGAAGAACTTCATGATATAGTCCGAGTTTACCAATACTAAATGAGTGCATACCGGGATTCCATATATATATTTTAAGAATTTGATTTCTTTTCAATTCCTTGGCGAGTGTTATTTGTTGTAAAATATTTATCGTATCACAGTCGTGAAAGCAGGCACTCAAATCTTTTGAGATATATTGATGTGTTTTTCGTGAATATTTGGTTTCAACTGAACAGACAAGATACAATTTATCAGGGGGCATACTGTCCGAATTAATTAAAGAGCAAGCAGCAAAGTATTGCATAGAATTATAGGGATGCAGATCTTCATGAGATAGTTTTAGAGTAGGGCTAAATTCTTCATTTATGGCATAATAATTATAATTTGAGTTCAAAGGTTCAGTTTTCCCTGTATTGATGATTTTATGATCTGGCTTTTTCAGATTCAGAGACTTAATCAACGACAGCCGGGATAAGTTAATGTTCATTAGCTGATTATAAGTAGCATAGTTGTTATTGTCTGTTTCATATTTGGTTCTCTGAAAAATATAGATATATGTCTTAAGGCCTTCAGAACCGAATATGCTCATTGGTTGATCGGAATTGACAATGTGAATTAATTTAAAATACTTGCTGTTCATCAGTGAATCTATGGGAATACCGGTCTCATAAAATGCAAAATGAATATCATATAAGATCAGGTCACCATCCTTTAAGCGGGTTTCCGGAGTTTTTGCCGGAATATACATGACTGCTCCACCCGGCGCATAAGGATCATCTTTAAAATATTTGAAAAAGCGTGGATCTTGCAAATAAATACTGCGGTCAGACAAATAATTATTCTTTTCAAGATAAGTATAAGTTTCACGAAGGTAATTTACGGACTGATCTTCGGGGACAGGTATATTATGTATTACAAATGGATAGTAAAGCACATATCCAAAGAACAGGATTGCAATAGTATACAGAATACCTTTGATCCTGATGATTTTTTTTAAACTTTCGGCTATCAGATTAAACCCCCTGAGAGAAACAATAGCTGCCAGAGGGATAATACATGACATTACCCTGATCCGTCCGCCCGAATTCCCAATTCCTTTCCACCATACATAAGAATGCGCATAAAAGAAGGTTATCATCGGGATCATTATCAACAGAGACTGAATTAATTCCGATTTCCAGGTGATCGACCTGAATCGAATCAGGTTAATGATCTGCAATGTAATTCCCGTTACTAAGATAAATGCAATTGGAATTCCAAATATTAAATAGTATTTAATGGTAAAATAAAACAGGCTGTCCCCATGGCCAAGGTATTCGGCTTTGCTCGTATACGCCATTTTAGTAATCAGCCAGAAAAAATCGTGGTAGTAAAACCAGCCGGCAAAGCTGTATATAAGTAGTCCTGTCATAAAAAAAGGTAACGCATAGTATTTACGTCTGATTATCATAGCCAGTATCAGGAAAGGGAACAGGATGATCGTTTCATTTCTGATCAAAGGAAGCACTGAATAGGACAAGGCTGCAAGAATATACTTTTCATCAAGAAAAAAGAAAACCCCTAATATTATAAAAAAGCTTGTCATGATTTCGTTATTTCCGCTTAGAAGCATAACAAGGTAGATTGGCATAAAAAAGACAAAAAACAATACGAGGTAACTATTCCTGATAGATAGTTTGTCACAGATTTTTTTAGTGATATAACCGGTTAGTATTCCCAGAATTATATTCATGATTTTAACTCCCATGTGTCCAAACTGGGCGAAAGCGGAAGTTATCAGGGTAAAAAAAGGTTTCGCCCAATGGTGAAGTAAAAATTCCGGATGCTTATAACTCCAGCGGGCAAACAGATAATGGTTTATATCATCGGCACCGGCCGCAGAACCCCTGGAAAAAAACGATAGAATAATCAGGATTATGCAGAAAAGGGATAACGCCGGGACCAGGATATTTTTTTCATTATGACTATTTGAGCTCTTCAATATATACTCCTTTTTCATTTGATCAAATAAAGATTATTATGTCAATCAGGGACCTGAAATATTTCCGTTGTACCGAACTGGCCGATTTTTTTTCCAAACAGGGGCTCAATGGCATCAATGTTTTTAACGAGTTTTCTGTCACCGACAATCACGTACTTCAGATCTTTTTTCAACATCAGATTAACCTGTTCCTTATTATTGTATTTATGAAAACCGAAATCGGTAAATCCTTTCTGGTTTATCAAATACAAGGATATGTTTATGCTCTGGTCGGGAGTGCAATATACAATATTTGTTCTTTTGATTCCCAGTTTTCTTAAATACGGTTCGAGATCACCATACATCTCAATTTTTTTGCTTGACCAGTAATATGACCCGTTGTCATCCGAATATCTTTTTGACATATTGATCCGGCAATCATTTATGAGCAATATCAAAACGACGGAGAGAATTGATTTCGTAATGGCAGAGTTAAAAATTTTCGGGTACCTGTTTTTCAGCATAACGAATAAATTCAGAAACACAAAGGGAATGAATCCCAGATTTCCTGTCTGGTAGTAATCATGATCTTGCATTGAACGAAAAAATAAGGCTGTAAAACCAACTGCACCCAAAAAAGTAAAGACAGTGAACAGGTTTAGCAAAGAGGAATACCATTTATACACAATAAGATTGGCACAAAAGAAAATGCCGGATACGATCAGAAAGACAGGAGAATGATAATCACCTGACCGGAATCGGCCGATTACCATCTCCCAGGTCTTTTCAACAGTACTGCTGCTTAGTATCCATATTGGCCTGATTTCGATGGGTGAAACACTCCCTCCATGCAGATCCGAATAAATGTAAGCATAAGCATACCACACAATCAATCCTCCGAAAACTGCCAGAAAGGAAAACAGAAATATCCCTCCCGAGGGATAAATTTTCCGATAATTTTTGTTTTTTCCGTTTATCAGGTCGATTGATCCGATAGCTCCAGCAGCCAAAAAGAAAATGAGGGAAGGAGTTTTTACCAGTCCTGCCAGGAGCAAAAATAACATCGAATAATACCAGAACTTTTTATTGCGTGTAAAGTAATATTTAAAGAAATTATAAATACCGATGAAGGCAATTGACAAACAGGTAGCATCGGGCATAAAATTGTTGGTGTAAAACACATAGATCGGGGAAGTAAAAATAAACAGCGGAATTGCTATGGCATAGATTTTATCTTTCAAAAATAGCATTGCTGTTTTGAACAGGTAAAGAAGTCCGAGAAAACCTATTAAAGTATTTGTCATTCTGAACAAGAATTCATGCGGGCCAAATATTCGATACAAAATGGAGACGAAATAATACACTACCGGAAATTCGACTATTGAAACATCGGAAGTTTTTTCGTCGGCAAGGAGAGCGTTGGTACGTGTTTTAAAAAAGTTTCCGTCGTAATAATAATTCAGGGCAAACGAAGCGGATACTGAATTTCTCCATTGATGCATTCCGACAGGGCGGTAAAAGAGTATCTTGTTATACCCGTATACAAAAAAACAAGTTACATAAATTACAATAAAAAACTTTTTTTGTGATAAATGAATTCTTTTGGTCTTGTCTGACAATCGTTTGATACAGGTATTTTTCATTTGGAGAGGATTTGCAACAAAATTAGGATTGATTTACCGAACTCAAAACAGAAATCCTTATTTTCGTTCTAAATTATAATCAATGAAGCTTATTATTCAAATTCCATGTTACAATGAAGAAAAGACTCTGGAAATTGTTTTGAGGTCTCTTCCCCGGAAAGTGGAAGGCTTTAAAAAAGTGGAATGGTTAATAATCAATGACGGGAGTACTGATAATACGGTTGAGGTAGCTAAGAAAAACGGAGTTGATCATATAATCAGTTTTAAAGAAAACCGGGGTCTGGCAAAAGGGTTTATGGCCGGATTAGATGCATGCATCCGGCACAATGCAGATGTTATTGTGAACACAGATGCCGACAATCAATACAATGCAGAGGATATACCGTTATTGGTTAAACCTATCCTGGAAAACAAAGCCGATATGGTTGTGGGAGCCAGATCTATCTCCCAGATCGGGCATTTTTCCAAGAGAAAAAAGTTGTTGCAGAAATTGGGGTCGTGGACTGTCAAAATTGCCAGCAGATCGACAATTCCTGATGCTCCCAGTGGTTTCAGGGCATTGAGCAAGGAAGCTGCTTTAAAACTGAATGTGTTCAATGAGTACACATACACACTTGAAACCATTATTCAGGCAGGCAGAACAGGTATAGCACTAACATCAGTACCTATAAGAACAAATGAAGACCTCAGACCATCACGCCTTGTAAAGAGCATTGGCAGATACGTCCGGCTTTCATTTATTACAATTCTTAGAATTTTCACTATATACAAACCCTTCCGGACTTTTTTCTCGATTGGTATTTTCTTTTTTTTAATTGGTTTCGGGCTCGGTATCAGGTGGCTGTATTTATTCCTGGTAACAGGAACGGAACGAACACACGTTCCCAGCCTGATACTTGCAAGTATTTGTATTATTTTGGGATTTCTTATAGCTATGTTGGCTATTATCGGAGATTTACTGGCTGTTAACCGCAGACTTATTGAAGATGTCCAGTACCGGGTGCGGAGGCAGGAAGCAGAAGCAATGAAGAGCAAGATTAGTTGATAGTATGAATTATACCCAGTTACAAAGGAAAGTCATCAAAGCCGGATTATGCACTCATTGCGGAACTTGCGCCGGACTGGATAAAAGGCTTGAAATGACAGAGACCCGTCATGGTCCGGTTCCTTTATCAACGGATCGGGATTTTGAATTGGAACCTGCAATTGAATCGGCTTGTCCGGGAATAGGGATTGATTATGCCAGGCTGAACAGATCAATTTTTGGAAAGTACCCTCAAAACTGGTTAATAGGGAATATTGAGAACGCATATATTGGCTATTCAGGCAATAGTGAGATCAGATTAAAAGGGGCTTCCGGAGGGGTTATTACCCAGATATTGCTTTACCTGCTTGAAAAGGGCGAAATACAGGGAGCAGTAGTATTGAAACACGGGGTACCTCAGCCATGGCTTGCACAGTCCTTTATTGCAAGAACAAGTAAGGAAATCATCGAGGCAAGCCAAAGCGTTTATGCCCCTATTCCGGTAAATACAATATTGGATGAATTGAATCTTTTTAACGGGAAATTGGCATTTGTCGGTTTACCCGATCAGGTTGCCTCCATAAGGCAATTGCAGAACGCAGGTCATCCGGCAGTGAAAAAAATTAAATACATCATCGGGCCGTATGTCGGGATCAATATGTATGCCTCTGCTGTATTAAAATTTGCCAGGACCAGAGGCATCAAAGATCCTGGGTCGATAAGGGAAGTAAAATACCGCGATGGAGAATGGCCCGGATGCCTGAAAATTACGACACATGACGGAAGGACGGTAAAAGCGGAAAAGTTTTACTACAATTATCTGCTTCCCTTTTATATAACCAGAAGCACATTGTATTCCGTTGATTTTGCAAATGATTTAACGGATATATCTGTAGGTGATGCCTGGAGCCCCCAATATGAGAAGAAGGGCAAAGGATTTGCAGTTGTTATTGCACGAAAAAAAGCCGCTGATGCCATTCTACAGGAGATGAAAGCTGAAGGCTGTCTTAAATTGGAAAGAAAGCAATGTGAAGAAGTATTAAACATGCATGGTCATATGTTTGATTTTAAAAAAAGGGGAGCGTTTGTGAGAATGTCCTTCAGGAAGGTACTTGGCCGAAGAGTACCGGATTATGATATTGCTCCTTACAGGATAGGGTTTCCCAGATACCTTGTTGAACTGGTAATTTTTGGTATTATTAAATTGTGTTCCAGTAGTCTGGCTCGTGGAATCCTGCAGATCATTCCCGTTGATTGGATCGGTCCGTTTTTTAATGCATCGAGAAAGGGCTGGAAGGGACTTTCCAAGCCAACAAAAAGAAAAGGATTAATGAATCAGGAATATAAAATTCTTCGTTGATGATTGGATACGGTAATATCGGGATACAGCGTCATACGATGATAGAATGCACTAATGATAACTAAAATTGAGACTCTCTAAGTCTATAAAGTTTTTATTTTCTTTGCTGATCAGCGGTATATTTCTTTTTCTGATTTATAGAAAAATTGATTACAGGGAACTGGTACGATCTTTTAGTACAGTCAACTGGTATTTTTTTGGGATTTATCTTATACTTTTCATTCCCCAGTTGGCAATTGCCGCATTTCGCTGGAAATACATCCTTCACAGAATAAACGGGTACGGCATAAATTACATGCATGCTTTTCAGATGATAACAGGGAGTTATACCGCAAATCTTATAGTACCTGCCAAGATGGGAGAAGTAGTACGTGTTTTCTGGGTGGATAAAAACAGGTCCCGGTATAGCCCTTTACTGGTCGTACTGTTTGAGAAGCTTTGGGATATCCTGGCTGTTTATCTGATATTGTATATCTCGTTGTTTTTTATTACAGGATCAGATACCAAGTACAGT
>JASFVU010000064.1:0-9216 GCA_050049665.1 Bacteroidales bacterium
AAGCTCATGGCTATGATGGACCACGATCCCTACGATTTTATCATGAATGCCGGTGATAAGGATTTCAATAGTCTTAATGCTTTTTACCACAGAACTTTCTGTGGTATTGACACGATATATTTTTTAAAAGCTCTGTCCAATATTTACAGGAATCTGGGTGGCCTCGAAACCCTATTTACAAAGGAATATATTCGGAAGGGCGATATTAGGGACAGCCTGATTAAGCTGAGGGAGATCTTTTTTGGATCCGAACACCCTGCCAGAACGGAGAAACATCTTGCAGATATACGCAAAGGAGCATCGGCAAAGCGTTTAAACATGTTTTTAAGATGGATGGTAAGAAAAGATCATGGAGAAGTCGATTTTGGCCTCTGGAGCAGGATACCGTCGTCGGCACTTTATATTCCGCTTGATGTTCATTCAGGGAGTACGGCAAGAGATCTGGGCATTCTGAAACGAAAACAGAATGACTGGAATGCTGTTTGTGAACTAACCTTTTCCCTGAAAGAGTTGGATCCGTCTGATCCGGTGAAATATGATTTTGCGCTGTTCGGAATAGGAGCATTTGAAAAGACAGCATCAAAAAGAGAATATGATGCCAAATAGAGATTGAGTATGGCCAATGACTATTTTCAGTTTAAGAAATTCATGATCAGACAGGACAAATGTGCCATGAAAGTAGGTACTGACGGTGTTCTGCTGGGTGCATGGGCCACTGTAGAGAATACAAGGCGGGTACTCGATATCGGGACAGGTACGGGATTAATAGCGATCATGCTGGCTCAGCGATCAAATGCCTTTGTTGATGCGATCGAAATCGATGAAACGGCGGCAAATCAGGCAAAAGAAAATAGCCTTGAAAGTCCGTGGGATCAGAGAGTTAGAATCTATAACCTGTCTCTGCAGGATTTTCTGACTCATTATGACCTGCATTATGATTTGATTGTATCTAACCCTCCCTATTATTCGAATTCTTATTGCAGCCCGGATCGGAAAAGGAAACTGGCGCGACAGGATGAGATGCTTAATACAGATGATTTGTTTATTGCGGTATCAAAAATGCTTTCCGATAGAGGGAGATTTGCAACGATATGTCCGGCAGATATGCCGGAGTTGCTGGAAAAAACAGCTCGGTCATACGGATTATATCCGGTACGCATGACAGAGGTTATTCCTGTTCCGGATAAGCCTTCCAAAAGGATATTGATTGAATTTTCATTTAATGAAATGATTACTGAAAAAAATGCAATTACAATTGAGGTCGGGTCACGGCATGACTATTCGAAAGAATACATTGCACTGACAAAAGACTTTTATCTGAAGTTCTAGAATGATGAAAATACACGATTCTTTATCAGTTCCATGGCAATAGAATTCCCGGCCATAACCAAAGATTTGTTATAGCAGGCTGGAGAAAAATGTTTGCAGTTAGCTTAATTCTTTAATAAACTCAATCGTTCCTCGTCGATAATCTCACCGGTCTCGCGCAGCTCGTACTTAAATTTACCGTCAGCCAGTAAAACCCGTTTGATACGGGCCGGTGTTTTCCCATCAACAAAAACGAGTTGAGCGTTCTTGTATTTAGAAATCATTTTAGAAAAGATTTAACAGCACATGACAAAAGTATAATTTTATTTATATAAAATCTATAAGAAAAATCATATAATAGAAAACAGACGAGATGCAACATTACAGCCTTCTGCAAGGAGATCCTGATCAGAGGGAGGATGTATCCGGCACGTTTACGTAAGAAATTTTGTGCAACTGCAATAAAGGTTGCCAGGTCTTCAATAAATGAATATGCCATTCAAGGAGAGTTATTAAAAGAAATTGTTAATTAATATTTTAAATAAATTCAATACGTTTTTTTGCCGCCCTTTGCTAAAGCTCTAATTTTACCATTGTATAATTACATTTCTAACTCCGCAACATTGAGCAACGTCGTAGAAACACCTTTAATGAAGCAATATTACACCATTAAGGAAAAACATCCTGATGCTGTATTACTATTCAGGGTTGGTGACTTTTATGAAACGTTTGGGGATGATGCCGTTAAGACGTCCGAAATATTGGGAATAACCCTTACAAAAAGGGCAAACGGAGCGGCTTCATTCGTTGAATTGGCAGGTTTTCCTCATCACGCCCTTGATACGTATTTACCCAAACTTGTGCGGGCAGGGCAGAGGGTGGCAATTTGTGAACAGCTCGAGGACCCGAAACTGGCTAAAAAAATTGTTAAAAGAGGTATTACCGAGTTGGTTACACCGGGCATTTCCCTGAATGAGAATGTTCTGGACCACAAGGAGAATAATTTTCTGGCCAGCATACATTTTGATAAAGAGTTAGCAGGCATAGCGTTTCTTGACATATCAACCGGCGAATTCCTGGCAGCCGAAGGTACGTTTGAATACATCGATAAATTGCTTAATAGTTTTGCCCCGAAAGAAGTGATCTTTGAAAAGGGGATGCATAAGAAGTTTCAGGAAACTTTCGGGTCCAAATATTACATCTTTACACTGGATGATTGGGTTTATACCGAAGATTCGGCCAATGACAGACTCAAAAAACATTTTGATACGGCAAGTCTTAAAGGGTATGGAGTAGGCGGATTGAAGTTCGGGATTATTGCGGCGGGGGCTATTCTGCATTATCTGGATCAGACACAGCATGATAAATTACGGCATATTTCCCGTTTATCAAGAATCGAAGAAGATCGTTTTGTCTGGTTGGATAAGTTCACTATCCGGAATCTTGAATTATTTCACAGTATCAATGAAGGCGCAAAAACGCTGTATGAAGTATTGGATAAGACTGTTTCTCCGATGGGAGGGCGGTTGTTAAGACGTTGGATCGCATTACCATTGAAAGGGATCATCCCGATCAATGAGAGACTGGATGTTGTGGAGTTTTATCTTAAAAATCCGGAATTCAGGGAAGAGATGACACATTATATCAGTCAGGTCGGTGACCTGGAAAGGATCACATCAAAAATATCGACAGGCAGAATTTCTCCGAGAGAAGTGATGTATTTGAAGACTGCTCTGACAGCCATAGGTCCTGTAAAAAAAATGTGCCGGGATTCCGGGGAAGATGCCCTGATTAAAACGGCTGAGCAGTTGAATCCCTGTGATACTGTAAGAGAGCGTATCGAAAAGGAAATACTGCCCGAACCTTCATCTCAGCTCTCAAAAGGCAATGTCATTGCTCCGGGAATATCTTCCGAGTTGGATGAGTTGCGTGAAATTCTTAATTCCGGAAAAGATTATTTACTGAAAATACAAAAGCGAGAAAGTGAGAGAACCGGAATTCCTTCCCTGAAAGTAGCATACAATAATGTCTTTGGTTATTACATCGAGGTAAGAAATACACACAAGGATAAAGTTCCGGAGGATTGGATCAGGAAACAGACACTTGTAAGTGCAGAACGTTACATAACAGAGGAATTAAAGGAATATGAATCGAAAATACTGGGGGCGGAAGAAAAAATACTGATCCTTGAAACACAATTGTTTGGTAACCTGGTTGAGAGCCTTACCGATTATATCAATGTAATTCAACTCAATGCTTCCCTGCTGGCTAAGTTGGATTGTTTGTTGTCATTTTCTTTGTGTGCCCTGGGAAATAAGTATTTCCGGCCCGAAGTAAACGATACTGAAATAATCGATATCAGGGATGGAAGGCATCCCGTGATCGAAAAGCAATTGCCTGTTGATGAACAATATGTGGCAAATGATGTGCACCTTGACTCTACGGAACAGCAAATCATTATCATTACAGGTCCGAATATGGTGGGTAAGTCTGCCTTGCTGCGGCAAACTGCGCTCATTGTGTTAATGGCACAGATAGGCAGCTTTGTACCTGCATCAAAGGCTGATATCGGGTATGTGGATAAAATATTTACCCGTGTGGGGGCATCGGATAATATTTCACTCGGAGAATCCACTTTCATGGTCGAAATGCTTGAAACGGCGAGTATTTTAAATAATATTTCCTCCCGCAGTCTTGTGTTGCTCGATGAAATAGGAAGGGGAACAAGCACTTATGACGGCATATCCATTGCCTGGGCGATGGTTGAATATCTGCATGAACATCAAAATGCCAGGGCAAAGACGCTGTTTGCTACACATTACCATGAGCTGAACGAAATGGAAGGTTATTTTGAAAGGATCAAAAATTTCAATGTTACGGTAAAAGAACTGGATGACAGAGTAATTTTTATACGAAAGCTGAAAAGGGGAGGGAGTGAACATAGTTTCGGGATACATGTTGCAAGAATGGCGGGAATGCCTAAGAGTGTCGTTAAACGGGCGAACGAAATCCTTGAAGAGCTGGAACAGTCAAATGGAAAAAAATCCTTATCAAAGCCCATATCCGGTCTGGCTGAAAGCCGGGAAGGAATGCAGTTAAGTATTTTTCAGCTTGATGATCCTGTTTTAAAACAGATCAGGGATGAAATAAAGAATACGGATATAGATCATCTGACACCCCTGGAAGCCTTGAATAAATTGCATGAGATAAAGAAGCTTTCGGGTTTCTGAACCACCGGCAGAGCCTGTTAAAATCCTTTTTTCCGGCTTTGGTTAGAATAAAAAAAACTCTATATTTGCACCACTTATCAAGCGATTCAGAAGGATATCAGGAATTGACAGAGAGAAAGGTTCTTTAATAAAACAGATTTTTGATTAGTTTAAATACAAGCGGAAATAGCTCAGTTGGTAGAGCACGACCTTGCCAAGGTCGGGGTCGCGGGTTCGAGTCCCGTTTTCCGCTCTTTTTTATTTTATATAATTGAATAAATATGGCGCCCGGGTGGCGGAATTGGTAGACGCGCTGGACTTAAAATCCAGTGGACAGTAATGTTCGTGCGGGTTCAAGTCCCGCCCCGGGTACTAAAAACAGAGTGAGAGTGAGAGCGAGGAACGAGCTCAAACGATCACACTGTTTTTCTCTGTGCTCACACTCACACTCACTCTGGAAAGATAATCCCTGAAAGGCTGCCTGGTCAAAGTGAGAGCGAGGAACGAGCTCAAACGATCACACTGTTTTTCTCTGTGCTCACACTCACACTCACTCTGGAAAGATAATCCCTGAAAGGCTGCCTGGTCAAAGTGAGAGCGAGGAACGAGCTCAAACGATCACACTGTTTTTCTCTGTGCTCACACTCACACTCACACTGGAAAGATAATCCCTGAAAGGCTGCCTGGTCAAAGTGAGAGCGAGGAACGAGCTCAAACGATCACACTGTTTTTCTCTGTGCTCACACTCACACTCATACTAAGGGTTAAATGCAATTTTCTGCTTCCGCAGGCAGGAAGTTAAATACTTTCTCTTATTTACGGCAATTAAGAGTAAGATAACGAATAATCAAAAAAAAATACTTTTTAAAAGGGCAGGTTGGTAAGGTAGTGGAATTATAGGTTGTTTCATGGTAAGGCTATGATAGCATCAGCTTAGTTTAAGCTATCATGGATTTGTAATAGGGGGAGGATCAGGTGGAGGAGGTTGAGGAGGATTAAGCGGGTCATCACCCGGATCTGGCAATCTTCCTGAATAAAAGTCAATACAGTTCATAACGGTACAATTTATTTGGCCTACTCTTTTCAAGCTTTTCGGCATCCGCTTTCTGCAAGTTAAGCTATTTTAGGATTTAAGTCCAGTTATGTGGGATATTTATAAGGAGCTATTTATATTTGAGAAATAATAATGAGATAGAAAAAAGTGAGTACAAGGTTATTGTTTCCGGTGTGGGTATTCGTATTCTTTTTTCATCCGGGTTTTGTCCCCGGATCGTTGTGTTCAGCCGTTCCTGAAACAAGGTTGATCGTGCCGGAGCCTGTTTTTTATGATGATAATCTGGTAAATGAAAGCTGTTCCGGCGAATACAACAGGTTACAGGAAGCCCTGGGCAAAGGAGATTCGCTTTTTATGAAAGGGGAGACAGAAAAAGCCGCACAACAATATCTTTCCGGATGTTCCATAGCCGGTGAACTCAACCTACCCTGGCACCAGGTGATATTCAACTGCCGGTTAGGCTTTACGAATTACTGGAGTGGGAATTTTGCTGCTTCCGAACAATATTACAACCGGTCTCTTGAATTGATCTCAAAGACAGAAGAGATCAGGGATACAATAGCCCTGCTGGAAACGCTGATCTTTATCAATGAGATGAATCATGATAAAGTGTATTCTTCGGTCAGATCGGATCGCTTATCAGGTTTAAGAGAGACAGATCCGCATGTATTTGGAAATGGCCATCGCAGAAGCAAATACCATTTTTTAAAAGCCTTTTCATATACCGGAGAAAACAGATTCCTGTTTTTCCTGGATGAAATGAATAAATCGGAACAATTGCTTCATGCACCGGCAGCAAATTACAAACTGTGGAAGTTTCTGATCAAGTACAAACAGGCGGAATATTATGTATTTGTTCACGATTACGGAACTGCTTCCGAATATCTTGAAGCCCTGAACAGTCAGTCAGATAGCGACAAAGAACTAAAAAGTTTTAAGCTTCATGTGTATTATTGTCTGGTAGATGTATATAACCGGTCGAGGAATTACGATGTATCTTACAAGTATGCACGGAAACTGGCCGGAATGATCGCAGGGAAAACCCACCAGGTCTTTCTTAATTATAATTTGTTCATTGGCTTTTGCTATCAAAGACTAGGGTTTTATGCCGAAGCGCTTTCGTTCTATAAACTTGCCGAACAGATCTGTGAAAAGAACCATGTTGGCGATGAGCGGCTGGCCAGGGTTTGTTGGTTTTTGGCTAATGTCTCAAGAGATTTAAACGATAATGAGGCAGAGTTTCGCTATTTAAAGGAAGCGGAACAGATACTGCAGGCTTATTCAGCCCCCTATTTAAAACCCCATATATTGAAAGCCCTGGGGGTGTATTACATAAAAAGGAAAGAGTATGAAAAGGCCATATCTGTTTACAATTTCATGCTGGGGGATCTGGAAAGATACCTGTCCGATGACGAGTACTTTCATTCCAGGTATCTGTTTTTAGTGACTTCCGATTATCTTTTTTTTATTGAAAAGCGGGGTTATGCTTTTTATTTCCTTTCAAAGGATAATGATTTTGCCCCCGAACCGTTATGGAAATCTTACGATGAATATAAAGATGCCCTGAAGCTCGGAATAAAGATATATAATCGTTTTACTTATGAACAATCAAAGAAATACGAATTGCCCAGGCTTCGCTATGCTTATGATAATTTAATTAATGTGGGGTATGAGCTGTATAAAATAGTTGGTGACACAGTCGGTCAGGAGCTTTTTCAATTTTCGGAAAACAGCAAAGCCTGTATGTTGAAAAATTTTTTATCCGATGAACTGGCCAAAAGGATCTCCGGGATCCCTGAGGACCTGATCCGCCAATCAAAAGATATGCAGAAAGAGATCGACTCACTTCAATATAATTTAAAGTATTCCGAGATACCGCATGATCGGCAGGAAGAGTTTTACGGAATCGACAGGGTACTGAAAAAGATCAGTGAATACAACAGCTTTATTGATCGGTTGGAAGAGGATTATCCCCGGTATCATAAGCTTAAAGAAGAAGAAAGGACCATTTCCGTTGACCAGGTTCAGGAAGCCCTCGATACTGATCAGGTCCTGCTGGCATACCATTATACGTTCAATGCTTTTTATATTTTTTATGTCGATAAAAATAATTTTGAAATATATCTTGCTCCCGTGACCACAAACTTTCCTGACAGTGTCCTGGAATACAGAAAGTTGATGGCAGGGATGAGATACGGTGATTTTTCCGGATCTGCCATACGGGAATTCGCCGGTTTGTCCAGCCGGTTTTATGACCTGATGATCTCGCCGGTTGAAGAGAAGATCGGCGGAAAAAGGCTGGTCATCGTTCCGGATGGGGTACTGACATTGATCCCGTTTGAAAGCCTGGTCAGGCCGGGAACGGATACACTGCCGCGTGTAAGTTCGTTTGCAAATCTTGATTATCTCATCAGGAGAAATCCTGTCAGTTATCTTTATTCGGCCAATCAACTGCTGGATAAAAAAGAGACGGGGCGGAAACGGATCCGTTTTGCTGCTTTTGCACCCGACTACGGGCAGTTGAAGTGCGGAGATCCGGCGCAGGACACCAATGGTTTTATGTTGCGTAATTTGCCCGGAGCCATTGATGAAGTACTGGCAATAGAAAAATATTATATGGGGAAAGCATATGTTGGGAAGACAGCGACAAAAGCCAGGTTTTTCAGGGAGGCGAAGAAAAAAGATATGATACACCTGGCCATGCATGCTATCCTGGACAATGAAGAGCCCATGAATTCAGAGTTGGTCTTTTCGGCAGAGAATGATCCGCGGAAACAATTGCATCCCTATGAGGTGTATGCTGAAAAAATGTCGGCCAGCATGATGGTTTTAAGTGCATGCAATACGGGAGCGGGAGAAGTGGTAAAAGGGGAGGGTGTCATTAACATAGCACGGGCATTTTTACAGGCCGGCATAAACAATGTAATACTTACCCAATGGTCGGTAGCCGACCATTCAGGTGCCGATCTGATGGACAGGTACTATTATTATCTGTCTGAAGGGCATCCGGTTGATATTGCCCTTCAGAAGGCAAAGGTCGATTTTTTGACAAAAGGCGATCCGGTAAAAGCCCACCCATACTATTGGGCAGGGTATGTCGGTGTCGGAAATCCGGTTACCTATATTTCAGGAAGCAACAGGTGGATTATCTGTGTGTTTTTGTTGGCTGTAGTTCTTGTGATCTTCTATCTGTTGATACGACGTAAATTAAGATCGTAGTTTATTCAGGATATTTTTTGCCCGTTTGCGGTACATGTTTTCTTCTGCGGCAAGGATATTGAGATATTTTTCGGCTTTCGCCGCCTCATTTTTTTTCAGATACAGCATGGCCAAATACCATCTTGCATGTAATGCAAAAGGAGTGAATGTATTATCCTCCAGTGTCAGCAATTCTGAAATGGCAATATCGGTTTCGTTCAGTTCAATTGCATTCAGTGCAAAATAGAATCTGGCTGCCGGATCCGTATTTTTTTTGAGGTAGTTCTTTAAAATTCCGTATGAAACTTCATAATTGCCTTCCTGGTAAAGAATATATGAGAGTTGTATCTTGTCGGCAGAGTTAATGACCGAACGGGTTGAAATATCCGATTGGTATGGTTTGTAATAAACAGTGTATAATTCCTGAGGGGACTTAAAAGAAAGAAT
>JASFVU010000159.1:0-6509 GCA_050049665.1 Bacteroidales bacterium
GGGAGCCGGGAGGAAGCTCGATGAAGACAGGGGCCGACGGCAGGGACATAATCATTGAGGTCCCGCTGGGAACGATCATAAAAAATGCAGAAGATGGTTCGGTCATGGCTGAAATAACGAACCATGAAGAAGTGAAAATTCTTCTTAAAGGTGGCCGGGGAGGCCAGGGCAATGTTCATTTCAAATCAGCGACCAACCAGACCCCAAGGTATGCCCAGCCCGGAGAAGAAGGCATTGAGGCGCATTTGATTTTTGAATTAAAGATACTGGCGGATGTGGGACTGGTCGGTTTTCCCAATGCGGGAAAATCAACTCTCCTGTCCGTTATATCCGAAGCGAAGCCAAAAATAGCGGATTATGAGTTCACTACCCTTGAACCGAATATAGGAATTGTCCTTTACCGTGGCGACCGCTCATTCGTAGTATCGGACATTCCGGGTATTATTCAGGGAGCCTCCGAAGGAAAAGGACTGGGACTCAGATTCCTGAGGCATATCGAGCGGAACTCCGTACTTCTTTTCCTTGTCCCGGCCGACAGCAAAGATATTGGTGAAGAGTACAGGATACTCCTGAAAGAACTGGAAAAATACAATCCCGAACTGCTGGACAAAAAACGAATCCTTTCCATAACCAAATCGGACCTGCTCGACGAAGAACTGATGGAAGAGATCAGAGAAGAATTGCCATCATTACCCTGCATTTTTATATCTTCAGTGACACAATATAACCTTGATAAGCTCAAAGATATGCTCTGGAAAGCATTAAACGAATAGCTTATGTCCGACAAACTCATTGCCCTTGATACACAATTGTTCCTCTGGCTGAACAGCCAACATTCTCCGTTTTGGGATAAGGTAATGTGGCTTGTCTCCGGCAAAATTGAATGGCTCCCCCTGTATCTGATCCTTGTGGCTTTCATCATTTACCGGTATCGATGGCAAAGCCTGGCTATCATTGTCTCAATCATAATCGCGGTTGCGTTAGCGGATCATCTGGCTGTAAAAGCATTCAAGGAAGTATTTGAACGGTTGAGGCCAAGTCACAATCCGGAAATACAGGATCTGGTCCATATTGTAAACAACTACCGGGGCGGCCTCTATGGGTTTGTCTCAAACCATGCTGCCAACAGCTTTTCTCTGGCCATGTTCCTCAGTCTTCTTTTGAAAAACAAATTATTCACTGCCGGAATTTTTTTCTGGGCTATCCTTGTTTCTTACAGCAGAATTTATCTAGGGGTTCATTATCCCGGGGATATTTTAGGAGGAGCTGCTTTGGGTATGGTGATCGGATGGCTTGCCTACAGTGCATATAAAACAGCTTATCCTTATATCGGGAAACTTATCCGCACTCAAAAAAACAGCAGGAAATCAAACTGACATCTGTTTATACCTGCTGATATCAGGCTATCCCGACGAGCTGCGCTATCGGGATTATTCCCCCGAGAACTCGGGGTCATGAGACCACTTCGTTCAGTTCGTTCGACTCAAATTCCGGTTCACTTCGTTCCTGAGGGATAGCTGCTGGTATCGCAAAATCTGTTATGGAATGACTGCCTGGGGATACAAAGCTATCCCGATACGCTTCGCTATCGGGATTGTTCGACTAACAAATTCCGGTTCACTTCGTTCCCGGAAGGATAGCTACTGTTATGGTATGACCTGTTATGTGAATGACTGCCTGGGGATACAAAGCTATCCCGATACGCTCCGCTATCGGGATTGTTCGACTAACAAATTCCGGGAACGAAGTGAACCGGAATTTGAGTCTCACGAAAAAAAGAAGGCTGTAAATGGTTGACCGCCATCTGTCACAGCCTTCATACTACCGTTAAAACTCAATATTCTGATCCAAAGCAACAACAGATTTTTTGTTTGGGCAATAATAAAGGGTTTACCCTAGAATCAGAAGGCTGAAATCAGCTATTTAGGGGTAGAATTTTCTATAACGGGGTGAAATAATTAATGAAACATATTTTAAGGCTGTCATTCAAATTGTCGTTTTAATTCCTACATTTGCCCCTGCACGGATAAAAACACAATGGATCTAAATCAGAAATTACCTGAATACCAGACAGAAAAAAAGAATATTGTCCGTCTCATATTCTTTACAGCCGCGTTTGCGCTTATTTTCATTAATATTTATTCTCCTTTTGAACTTACCTCATGGATTACTACAGAAGCACCTGCCTGGCTGAAGATCGGGAGTCTTGATCTCCTGCTGCTTATTTATTCGAGTTTCATCATTCTTACCGGAGTGCTTGTTGTTGTGATCAGCAGGATCATCATGTACCAGGTAACCAAACGAAGGGGAAGAATTACAATCGGCCAGTTTCTTATCTGGATAGCAATCGAAATAATCAGCATGGCCATGTTTTATGCGCTTTACGAAAAATTGTTCCTGAATGATCCCAGGTCTTTTCTTGATGCTTATAAAGTTTCCATCCAAAATACCGCCCTGGTTCTGCTGTTCCCCTATTCGGTACTGTGGTTGTATTTTTCATGGATCGAAAAAAACAGGCAGTTGCAAAAACTTGCCGATACGGGAGAAGCCGCTTTTGATTCCATGGATATGGTCACTTTCCGGGACGAAAAAGGGACCATGAGGCTTTCCATTAAGCTTGCAGACCTGCTTTATCTCCAGGCTTCCGATAATTATGTCACCATTGTTTACAATCATCAGGATAAACAGGCCAAATACCTGCTTCGGTCATCTCTCAAGATCATTCAGGAAGAATTGAAACACCTTCCCCTTATCCGCTGCCACCGGTCCTATATGGTAAATTTTGAAAAAGTCAAGATCATCAGCCGTGAAAAAGACGGACTGAAGCTGGAACTGGAAACCCCTGTCAATACCATTATACCAGTATCCAAAACTTACATGGAAGATGTGTTCAGCGCATTTGGTGAAAACATTAGTTAGGAATGCGGATTGGGGAGTGTGGATTTTGTGTGGTGTGAAGATTGGAGATTGGTATTATATGTCTGATGAAATTCTTCCATGGCACCCGTCTCCGCATTAAGCTGAAAACCATTATTGACAATTGTTAAGATAGCCAGAGCCGCCACAATAATTATCAGAGATGCAGCATACAGGAAATTTCGGGACTTTATCCTATTCACAGCTTTTCGAAAGAAAAGAAATGAACCTGATAAGGCAAGCAGATAAACAACAAATGAAGAAGCAACAGGCATGGCTGCCTTCATGCAAGGGTAAGTTGCCCTGCTCGGCTTTGGGATCACCCTGACAAGAAACCAGATCAGCGATAGTATCCCGGTCAGGAAAAAGAGTATCTTAAAAAGGATCCCGGGTTTTTTCAAACTCTCTGTCATAGATAGAATATGACGAGCCCTGGTATTGAACTGTATAAATTTCATTGTACAGCCTCCTGTTCTTGTAGTTATGGATGTACTAATATAGTGAATGATCACATGAACATACCCTGATTCCTGCAATTTAGAATTATTATATCAGGAGACTTCTCAGGATTACGTGTTATTTTACAGATCTTAACCAGACAGTATATTCTTTCAGGTGAACCCCGTTTATATTTTTTCCCGGCGCGACCAGCAACATGGTATCTCCCTTTGTCCTGTAATACCACTTTTCAACAGTGCCTGAAAAATTGGGATTCAGGGATGCTTTAATGTTCAACTGGACCGAATCCCTGAACAGATTGTAGCTGCCGTAAAAAGAATTGGCCGATAAAAAAGCAATTCTTATCTCGGGATCACTGCAAAAGAACGGATCATCATACCTCATTCCCGGCCTTGTCGCGTCATAATATTGTATGGAAAAATTGTTGGTCGTGTCAAAGCAGGCCAGACCCTTTGTCCCGACATCATAAGGATATTGAAAATGTCCCTCCGGATCTTCGCTCTTCAGCACCAGAAGGGTCCATGTACCTACGATCTTTGGGGTTGCTTTAACACGGGGGACAGGTTTCTTAAACGGATTGTCAATGCACGAGAATAAGAACAATGTGCTCAATGAAAAAATAATTGCACGTTTCATATTGATTCAGGTTTGTAGTTTGTTGATCTAAATTAATAAAATTAATTGATGCAGAAAGAATGACCCCGGAAAACGATATCCGGATCAGAAGAAATCCAGTTCCAACTGCTTTGCTTCATAATCACCGGCATTATCCAGGTTCGAAACAGTGAGCCCGAGCAAACGTACCCCTTTATTTTTGTAATCAACGGCCGAGGCGAGGTCAACTGACACTTTATGAATGGATTCTCTGGTATATACTTCCTGCTGACTCCTGCTGCGTGTTATTTGCTCAAAGTCTTCAAATTTTACCTTAAGGGTCAGTGTTCTGCCTGTTACCCGGTTTTTTTCCAGTCTCCGGTACAATTCGTTCTCTATCGATTTCAGCTCATACAATATCTCCTGTAATCCGGTCAGATCCTGATCATATGTCTGTTCCGTTCCGACAGATTTCCGTATCCGGTTCGGATCCACAGGCCGGTCGTCTGTTGCCCGGCAAATGTTGTAATAAAAATGCCCGGGTTTCCCAAAAAGGCTTACCAGCTTTTCCAGGGTATATTGTTTTAAATCCTTGCCGGTACGAATGCCCAGATGATGCATTTTCTCTGCCGTCACCTTACCAATGCCAAAAAATCTTTCGATGGGCAGTTGTTCTACGAATTGCTCTGCTTCATGTGGCCTGATCGCAAATAAACCGTCGGGTTTATCATAATCCGAGGCTATCTTGGCAAGGAACTTATTCACCGAGACCCCTGCCGATGCCGTCAATCCTGTTTGTTCTTTTATTGATGCCTTGATCTCTTTTGCAATTTCAGTTGCAATGTCCATATTTTTCTTATTTACGGTAACATCAAGGAACGCTTCATCGAGCGAAAGAGGTTCAACAAGATCGGTATAGCCGAAAAATACCTCCCTGATCTGATAGGATACTGATCTGTAAACCTGGAACCGGGGCTTCACGAATACCAGGTTCGGGCATTTCATTTTTGCAGTTGCCGACGGCATGGCGGAACGGACACCGAACTGCCTTGCCTCGTAACTTGCTGCTGCAACGACACCTCTGGCCCTCTCACCTCCGACGGCCACCGGCCTGCCTCTCAGTTCCGGATTATCACGCTGCTCAATAGAGGCGTAAAAAGCATCCATATCGATATGAATAATTTTGCGGATCAACTTCTCCCTGATTATTTTTGCTAACTTACTTATTAACAGAAATAAATCCATGCGGCATGAAGTAAAAGTAACGGATGACGGTTCTGCAACACTTTACGTACCGGCCGTAAATGAACATTACCACAGTACTTACGGCGCTGTACAGGAATCCGTGCATGTATTTGTGCAGGCAGGATTAATGACACTGAAGGAAAAAAAGATAAACATCCTGGAAGTAGGATTCGGAACAGGGCTTAACGCCCTTCTTACATTCCTGAGGTCCCCTGCTTCAGTGCAGATCAACTACTATGGCATCGAACCGGATCCGCTGAGCTGGACATTGATCAGAACGCTTCGCTATGATGATTTCCTCGATCTATCGGAAAAACAACGAAAGTGTTTTCAACTTATGCATACGTCTAACTGGGGATGTGCAACCGAAATTTCCGGCTCATTCGTATTGCATAAGATCAGGGCCGGTCTGAATGATCTTTCGTTCCGGGATACATTTGATCTGGTGTATTTTGATGCGTTTGCCCCGAACGTTCAACCTGAACTTTGGTCCGGGAGCGTATTTCAAAAGTTATCTGACGCTATGCGAAACGGCGGGATACTTGTTACCTATTGTTCCAAGGGAGATGTAAGAAGAAATATGCAGAAAGCGGGCTTTAAGGCAGAGCGTTTGCCGGGACCTCCGGGGAAAAGAGAAATGTTGCGGGCAAAGAAAACAGCGAATCGGTGAACTCCGGATTTACATTTTTGTTTATTGATCAGGGTAATTAAATTAAACAAAGATTGACAAACAAAATAACGAACAAAACATGAGCTATTTAAAAAAAGGAGACAAAGCACCTGATTTTAAAGGAAGAAACCAGGAAGGGAAGGACGTCGGCCTGTCCGATCTAAAGGGCAGAAAGGTGATCCTTTATTTTTATCCGAAAGACGATACACCGGGTTGTACAGCAGAGGCATGCAACCTGAACGATCATTACAGCGATCTGATCGGCCGGGGATTCGAAGTCATCGGTGTAAGTCCCGACAATGAAAAATCACACACAAGGTTCATCAGCAAATACGGATTGAAGTTCAATCTGATCGCTGACCCGGACAAAACCATACTGAAAGCCTATGGTGCATGGGGCCCGAAAAAAATGTACGGAAAAGAATACGAAGGTGTATTGAGGACTACCTATGTTATGAATGAAGAAGGCATCATTGAGCATGTATTCACAAAAGTTGATACCAAAAATCATACTCAACAGATTATCAATGAATTATAGTTTATCCTGATAAGAGTTCAGGTATTTTCTGAAATTTAGATCACAATTTTTCTTGCCGGTTGTTTTTAAAATGCTTAATTTTTAGGC
>JASFVU010000065.1:0-9090 GCA_050049665.1 Bacteroidales bacterium
CAGAAGTAAGGTATCTGCGGAGTGTCATCATGAGTTCTCCCGGATTTGCATCTCTGGGACAGGTTTCGGTGCATTCACCGCAATAATAACACAGCCAGGGGTCCACGCTTTTGTGCAGTGTATCCTTTAACCCCATTTGCAATGCCCTGATCCCTCTGCGGGGAAACATGGAATCATTTTCCGTCAGGGGACATATAGCCGTGCAATTGCCGCAATGGAAACATTCGTTCCAGTTCCCGACGCCAAAAGGCTTGATTTTTTCTTTGAATGAAGGATCAACTCGGTTCATGTTTATGTTCCGTTTATGGTTGCCAGTTCTTTTGCTCTTTTTTCTATGGACTGTAATTTTATTGCATCGATGTTCTGGCTGATTTCAGCTCTGAGAATACTTTGTATTACCTGCGAAGCCGCGGCAGATGCCTGAACAACCGTATCCGGTATGTCTTTTGGCCCCTGACAGGTACCGGCAAGTGATATGCCTTTTTGCGGAGTATCGGTTGAATTACTCAGGTCACTGGCTTCCTTTATCCATCCGCCGGATGTTATGGACAGTCCGAGCATATTGCATAAACTTTCCGTATCAGCAGCCGGCTCAAGACCAACAGCCAGCACCACCATATCTGCCTCCTGTCTGATGAGCCTGTTTTGCTCTATGTCTTCGGTCCGTAAGATCAAATGATCATTTTCTTTTTCAACCTTTGCCGTCTTTCCACGGATAACATGTATTTCTTTGCTGACACGTTCATAAAATTCTTCATATCCTTTGCCATAGGCTCTCATATCTATGTAATACTCGTATATTTCCGCGTCGGGGATCTTTTCTTTTACCAGGTGAGCAAGTTTTAAGGAATACATGCAGCATACCCTTGAACAATGAGCATTGAAATTCTCGTCCCTGCTTCCTATGCAATGGATGAAGACTATCTTTTTCGGTATTTTGCCTTCCGCTGCAAATACCCAGTTGCCTCTTTTATCCTGCGATCTGAGATGAATGTTCCCGCCTGTGGGCCCTGAAGCATTTACCAGTCGTTCCAGTTCGACGGATGTGATAACACCGGGAAATTTGCCGTAACCGTATTGTTCGGCGCGGGCAGCATCAAAAGGTTTAAACCCGGTGGCCAGAATGATGTTGCCGACGTTTATTTCGATCAGTTCGTCCTTCTCATCCAGATTGATGCAATTTTCCACAGGACATACCTTTACACAGTTTCCGCATTTCCCCTTCTGAACATAAGTACAGGAATCGGCATCAATGAGATATTTGTTTGGGACGGCCTGGGGGAAGGGGATGTAAATGGCCTTTCGCATGACGGTTCCGGCATCGAATTCACTTTTTGCCCTTCCCGGGCATTTTTCAGCACAGGTACCGCAACCTGTGCATGTATTTACATTTACCCTGCGGGCTTTTTTAAGCACCCGGACTTTATAATCACCGGGAATACCGCTGATGTCTTTTATTTCCGAATAGGTAAGCAGGTCGATGTACTGATGCTGGGCGACCTCTACCATTTTTGGAGTCAGTATGCAGGCTGCACAGTCCAGGGTCGGGAATGTTTTGTCAAACATGGCCATGTGCCCGCCAATGGTCCCTGTCTTTTCAACAAGGTATACTTTGTGATGGCTGTTGGCTATTTCGAGTGAAGCCTGTATGCCTGCGATTCCTCCTCCTATGACAAGCGTTTCGGTTCGTACGGGCTTTTTACCGGTGAATAATCCGGTTTCAAAAGGCACATTATACAAGGAACAGGCTATAACCGCCTTGGCATACAACGTATTTTGTTCGTTTGGGAACAAATAATTTTCAAACCCGGCAAGCAGTATCTCCCGGGGGTCTTTTCCGGCCAGTGCCATGGCCTTTGATAATGCAGGTTTGGCAAATCCGGACCTGAAACCCGCTATGATGACCCGGTTGATATTCTTCTGGCTGATCTCATTCCCAAGAGCCTGCATTTCGGTAAGCGGATAATCGGGGCTTTTCCAGACAGCCTTTACTTCTTTATGATCCGTAGCGTACCTGACAATGTCCTCAAGATCTATGGAATCTGTGTGATTATCCGGCGGAAAACAGAAATAAATACCTGTAATGGTGTTCTGTGTCATAAACAATAGGTTTAAGGAGAGTAAGCTATTATTGTTCCAAATGTCACAAAAACAAAAATAAATATACATGTTTTAGTCAATAAAGTCAATGCTTTGTTGAAAAAACATTGTTTTATACCATGATGATTTATACTTAAATAGCTTATTTTGCAGATGATACGGGATAATTGTATTCGAATCATAAATAAATGAGTTAAAAAATAAAATTGTATCAAAAAGAACAATAAATGGCACTGGTCAGAAGCGATATCAAGCGATTGCTGCAATACAAACTATGTCTTCTTCGGTTTAAGGAACTGGGCGTAAGCACGATCTTTTCCCATAATCTTGGCGAAGTTGCAGGAGTAACTGCCGTGCAGGTACGTAAGGATTTTTCTGCTTACGGCATTAAGGGAAAGAAAAGAGGTGGGTATAATATTGAGAATTTATTGGCTTCCCTCAATCGCATATTTGGTGAATCGCGAAAAAACATAATCATCTTTGGCATGGGTAACATCGGGAAGGCTCTGGCTCAATACAACGAACGGTTCATTAAAAAAAATCTGCACATCGTTGCGGGCTTTGATATCGACCCTGCAAAGCAAAACAAAAGTTTCGGCATACCGATTTACTCCCCTGAGAAGCTTACTGAGATTGTTTTGAAACACCGGGTAACGACGGCTATTATTGCTGTTCCGTTTCAGGTAGCCCAGGAGGTATGCAATGTACTCATAGCAGCCGGTGTAAAGGGAATACTGAATTTCGCTCCCGTCATCCTGAAAGTTCCGGAAGAGATTATTATTGACAACATCAATCTGAGCAATAAGCTGGAAGGGATCATTTATAACATTGAAGGACAGTAAACGGACCCTTTCCCGGGGTTCCCGGCACTCCCTGAGGGGGATTTCAATTTTGCCGTTCCAAATATGAATTCATCCGACCTTACAAAACTCATAAAAAATATGCCGGGTAATTTCTAATTTGGACATAAACTAAAATTTTTCTTATTGAAGTGACCCATAAGCTTCACAGATCGGAAGATGCTGTCTTTCATTTCGGCGGGCACGAATTAACTGCCGGCAAGGCACTGGATATTTGTTCGGGAACGATGAAAGCCGTATTTACCCCGGCCACCATGCAGCGTATTGCCCGGAGCCGCCGGAACGTACTGGACATCGTAAAGGAAAAGAAAACCGTATACGGTATCAATACGGGGTTTGGTCCGTTGTGTACCACGCGGATATCAGAGGAGGATACTGAAAAGCTGCAGCACAATCTCCTGAAAAGTCATAGTGTTGGTGTTGGAGAAAACATTCCCGCTCCCATTGCCAAATTGATGATGATCCTGAAAGTACATGCACTGGCACAGGGATATTCCGGGATCGCACAGGAAACAATGGACCGTATTTTATGGCATATCGATAATGATATCATACCCCGTGTGCCTTCCCAGGGTTCGGTAGGTGCATCGGGCGACCTGGCACCACTGGCACATCTTTTTCTGCCACTTATTGGTCTCGGACAGGTCTTACACAGGGGAGTCGTTTCCGATACAGGGAAGATTCTGACGCAGTATCAAATGAAACCTGTTAATCTGGGGCCTAAAGAGGGACTTGCCTTAATTAACGGTACTCAGTTCATCAGTGCTTTTGGTATCCATGTACTCGACCGTATGCAAAATTGCCTTGATACGGCAGACATTGTAGCAGCAATGAACCTGGAAGCCATGATGGGCTCCGTGAAGGCATTCGATAAAGCATTGCATAAGCTGAGACCTTTTTCAGGGAATTCGTATGTGGCAAAGCGTATGCGGACGTTACTGAAAAATTCGAAGATCGTACTGGCACATCGCAATTGCACACGGGTGCAGGATCCCTATTCACTTCGCTGTATTCCCCAGGTTCACGGTGCATCACGCAATGCATGGCTGCATCTGAAAGAAATACTTCAGACCGAGATCAATTCGGTGACGGATAATCCTGTGATATTTGAAAAAGGGAAATCGATCAGCGGTGGTAATTTTCATGGTCAGCCCGTTTCTCTTCCACTGGATTATGCAGCATTGGCTGCATCGGAACTGGGTAATATTTCCGATCGCCGGATATATCTTTCTCTTATGGAAAACGTGGAAGGACTGCCCAAATTGCTGATGAAGGAAACCGGACTGAATTCAGGTTTTATGATCTTACAGTATACTTCTGCTGCTCTTGCCAGTGAAAATAAAAGCCTGTGTTTTCCGGCAAGTGCAGATAGTATTCCTACGGCTTTGGGAGTAGAGGATCATGTCAGTATGGGATCGGTCAGTGCAAGAAAGGCTTTGCAGATTGTTGATAACCTGGAGAAAATACTGGGTATTGAATTGATGGCAGCCGCCCAGGGCTTTGAATTTCGCAAACCTTTGAAATCAGGTATCCTGATAGATGCCTGTCATGCTCATGTACGCAGTAAAATATCTTTTGCAGAGAGCGATCATGTGCTTGCCGGTGAAATGAACAAGGCCATTGATATTGTTCGTAACAGAGAACTGACTGAAGAGACAGGCCGGGTTGCAAAAGAACAGGGCATAGACTTTAAAAATGAAAAAGATGAACTATTCGGAATTTATTGATACATACGCAAGGCATCCGCATTACAGATCACCTGCAGGCGTCAGGCTGCATTGCAAGTCGTGGCAGACAGAAGCACCTTTACGCATGTTGCTGAATAACCTGGATTCCGAAGTAGCGGAAGATCCGGAAAACCTGATCGTATACGGAGGTACCGGTCAGGCAGCCAGGAATCCTCGGGCCGTAAAGGATATTATCCGCTGTCTGATGAACCTGGATGAAGAGCATAGTCTTCTGGTGCAGTCAGGCAAACCTGTAGGCGTGATCCGGTCGCACCCGGAGGCCCCGAGGGTTCTGATAGCAAACAGCAATATGGTCCCTGCATGGGCTACCTGGCAGCAATTCGAAGAATTGAAAGCCCGCGGACTGATCATGTACGGGCAGATGACGGCAGGAAGCTGGATATACATCGGCACACAGGGTATCCTGCAGGGTACTTATGAAACATTTGCCGAATGCGGCAGAAAATATTTTAACGGTGATCTGAGGCATAAATTACTGGTTAGCGGTGGCCTGGGAGGCATGGGGGGTGCCCAGCCTCTGGCAGCGACTATGGCGGGGGCCGTTTTTCTGGGGGTTGATGTGGATCCCGAACGCATAAAGAAAAGACTTCGTACCCGCTACATCGACAGAATGACATTTGATTACCGCGAGGCAAAAGACTGGATACTGAAAGCCAGGGAAAAAGGGGAGACCATCTCAGTCGGACTGGCAGGTAACATCGGTGATGTGCTGGAGCAATTGCTTCATGATAATATCATTCCCGATATTCTTACCGATCAGACTTCCGCTCATGATCCGGTCCATGGCTATGTTCCGCACGGTCTTTCCCTTGATGAGGCTCTTGACCTGCGAAAGAAAGATCCCGTAACCTATAAGAACAGATCATTGAAAAGCATGGCACGCCATGTCGGGTTCATGCTCAGAATGCAAAAACTCGGAAGCCGTACTTTCGATTACGGGAATAACCTGAGGGAGTTTGCACGCCAGGGAGGAGAGAAGAATGCCTTTGGATACCAGGGATTTATTCCTGAATTTATCAGGCCTTTGTTCTGTGACGGAAAGGGCCCGTTCCGCTGGGTTGCCCTGTCAGGCGACCCCGAAGATATCTACAGGACGGATGAGGCCCTGACAGAAGCATTTCCGGAAAATAAGCACTTGATATATTGGTTAAAGGAAGCCAGAAAAAGAGTCCCTTTTCAGGGACTGCCTTCCCGGATATGCTGGCTGGGAATGGGTGAACGAGAAAAAGCAGGTAAGATCTTCAACGAGTTGGTGAAAAACGGTGAAGTGAAAGCTCCTGTTGTAATTGGCCGTGATCACCTTGATTGCGGATCGGTAGCCTCACCCAACCGGGAAACGGAGGGAATGAAAGACGGAAGCGATATCATTTCCGACTGGCCTTTGCTTAACCTGATGGCAAATACAGGCGGAGGGGCTACCTGGGTTTCCTTCCATCACGGAGGAGGAGTAGGGATCGGATACTCTCAGCATGCCGGCATGGTGGTTGTCGCAGATGGCACGGAAAGGGCCGGGCGTTGTCTTCATCGCGTACTGCATAACGATCCTTCCCTGGGGATCTACCGACATGCAGATGCAGGATACAAAGCGGCGGTTGACAATCGTTCTGCTTTTGGTTTGGATTTTTAATAACCGGGTTATGAGCACTCAAAAGTTAATAGGTCCGTTTAAACAGATCGTTTCCATGCGGAAACTACCCCTGAAAGGGCCACTGAGCGATACACAGCTTGAAATTATACCTGAAGGAGGTATTCTTGTTGAACGTGATAAGATTTTGCATATCGGCGATTTTCAGATACTTTTCAGGCAATGGAAGGATGATGAGAAGCTGGTGGATGAAATTAAGGGGCCGCAGGTATTGATTCCCGGATTCGTTGATCCGCACACTCATATCTGCTGGGCAGGCTCCCGCGTAAGCGACTTTGCACTCAGACTGGAAGGCAGGTCGTATGAAGAAATTGCCAAAGCAGGAGGAGGAATATGGAGCACGGTATTGCAGACACGGAAGGCTTCGGCCGGACAGCTTGAAAGGAATATACGATCGAGGGCCAGTGCATTGATGATAAACGGCACAACTACGATCGAAGTGAAGAGCGGATACGGACTTACTGCGGAATCGGAATTAAAGATCCTTGAAGCCATTCGAACGGCAAACGAACATGTAGTCCCCGACCTGATACCTACCTGCCTGGCAGCACACATGCTTCCTGCCGATTTTCAGGGGAATGCCGGTGAATACCTGGAAGAAATTATCAGGGACCTGCTTCCTGAAGTTATGAAGAAAAAACTTTCCCGAAGGGCAGATATCTATATTGAAAAAGGGGCTTTTTCTCCGGCACAGGCAGGAAACTACCTGAAAAAGGCAAAAGAACTGGGTTTTGATGTTACAGTGCATGCCGATCAGTTCTCTGCCGGAGGGAGTGATGTTGCCGTTCGGACCGGGGCGCTGAGTGCCGATCATCTTGAAGCATCGCGTGAAGAAGATATACCGGGTTTTGTCAGGTCCGCTACCATACCTGTGGCACTGCCGGGTGCTTCCCTTGGCCTGGGAGAGCCTTTTGCTCCTGCACGTAAGCTCCTGGACGCAGGAGCCAGCCTGGCAATGGGAAGCGACTGGAATCCCGGTACCGCCCCGATGGGAGATCTGCTTGTACAGGCTTCCGTTCTCGGGGTGTATGAAAAGCTAAGCATTGCCGAGATACTCGCAGCCATTACATTCAGATCGGCAGCAGCACTGTATCTGCATGACCGTGGTATTCTGGATACGGGAAAGGTTGCGGATCTCTCTGCCTTCCCGGTTCACGACTACAGGGAAATAATTTATAACCAGGGAAGGATCAAACCCTCAGGGGTCTGGAAGGGTGGACAACCGGCATACAAACATTTTTAATTCGGATAAATGTATAAACCTCCTTCAAACAGTATCCGGAAGGGCAGGGTAGATGCCCCGGATGACGAGAACAGCCTGAGATGGCACCAGGTGATGCATGTAACTGACCTGTCGGCTGCCGGGCTTCCTGAACTGCAGAAAGATCAGACCGGGGTGGTACTGCTGGGTTTTGCCTGTGATGAAGGAGTGAAAAGAAATCAGGGAAGGGCAGGAGCGGCAAAAGGCCCGGAGGCGATCCGGAAAGCCTGTATGAATTTTGCCTGGCATCTTGATAAGGCTTCATTCATACTTATTGACGGCGGTGATGTGGAGTGTACGGATGGAAAACTGGAGGAAGCGCAGGAAGAGCTTGCCAATTTAGTAACAAAAGTGATGAAGTACGGGTATTTTCCTGTGATCCTGGGGGGAGGTCATGAAGTGGCCTATGGAGGGTACAAAGGAGTATTCCGGGGGTTGCAGGGAAAAAATACAAATGTTCCCGGAGTGATCAATTTTGACGCTCATTTTGATCTGCGCGATTTTACCAAAGGAGCCAGTTCGGGAACTCCTTTTGCACAAATTGCCGGTTTGTGTGCCGGCAATCGTGCAGGGTTCGATTATTTATGTCTTGGTATACAACCTCATGCCAACACAAAGTCACTTTTCAATAAGGCAGAAGAGTTGAATGTGAGCTTTCTGACCGGTGAAACACTTGTGAAAGACAACTTTCAGCAAACCGAGACTGTCATCCGGAATTTTATAGCAAAGACCGGTCCTGTCTATTTGACCGTTGATATGGATGTTTTCGATATGATCCATGCCCCGGGTGTAAGTGCGCCTGCCATGCCGGGTGTGGATAAGAACGTGGTATTTCATCTTTTGAAAACCGTTTTTGATACGGAGAAAGTAATAGCCTGCGACATTGCCGAAATGAACCCGGAATACGATCCCGATAACAGAACAGTCAGGCTGGCCGCTTATCTGGTATACAGGGTAGTGAACAGTCTGGCTTATACGAATTTGATGCTGAATGATGATCCGGTGTAGTAAAACAGCTTAGCTTGCCCCACAAGCCAACTGTTTCGTTCCGTTCCCCAACGGAACGACTTTCTTTTTTGCTGGATCAAAAAAGAAAGCAAAAAAATCATGGCTGATAAAAAATTTGGATAAATCTGTTTGCTTGGCTCTTCATGTCGTTCCACAGCCGTTTCACTTCCGTGGAACTTGAGGCCTCCCGCTACGAGCCTGCGCAAAGATTTATTAACCAAATTTTTTATAGGCCAGTCCTGTATTTGCTTAACAGCATAAAAGCATCTGCCTGACCCGGTCGGACTGACATGCATAATAAGATTATTTAAAGATAAAATGTAGTTTAGAAAGTTAATATGACTTTCTTATTAGCTTGCCCCACAAGCCAACTGTTTCGTTCCGTTTAAACCGGTATTCGAAGTAACTCATTGTTACTAGTGGGTCTTGCTGAGATTTTATGCAATTTAGCATTTTTCGATTAGCAGG
>JASFVU010000382.1:0-3941 GCA_050049665.1 Bacteroidales bacterium
TCAGATCGTCCTTTTTATTGAAATTAACTGAAAACAAAAAATTTCCGTCCTTCCTGAAAAAAAGATTATAATAATGATTATAACCGATAACAATCCGGTTACCTTTTGTAGATATTACCGTATCCACGATATAATCGGTGGTGTCAACCCAGGATGAACAGTAGACCGTAATATGTCCGAGTCTTACAGAATCGTACCAGACGATCGACGCATAGGATCTTACCCTGACAGTATCTCCGTATATTTTTACAACAGCTGGATTTTTCCGGATACTTCCCGTTTCAGAGATCAGGGAATCCTGCTTACTTTTTACCGTATCATACTTCAGAGGTTTCCTTCCGGCAGATTCCCGGATACCGGTACTCCTGCATCCGAATAATGCCATGACCATAACCACAGCAACAAGGCTTGTTATCTTTAATTGCTTCCTCATAGGATTTGACCGGGAGAACATGGAATAGGCAGAAGGTGAATTATCCGGTTATCAACCAAATCTGTAACGCTTCTTTATGTCTTTTAAAATTTTCCAGGTACATTCAATTCCCTGCTCAAACTGCACCATATCACCCGACCCAAAATGGATCTCCTTACCATCGGAACTTTTCGCTATTGCTTCTCCTTCAATAATATAGCATGTTTCCGCTTCATCATAATACCAGGGGAATGTAGACGCTTCCTTGCCCCAGGTCCCCCAATCCTTTGTTTGATCTATTTCTTCATCAGTTGGTTTCCATACTTTCATAACGGCAAAAATTAAATAAAATTTCGTATAAATTTATCACAAATTCATGAGCTATGTTCGATTACAAATCAAAACTTGCCGATAGTTCCAGATTACTCGCCGATATTCTTGTTAAAGAAATAGGGGATTCTCCGGAAAAGTTCGATGAAATGATGAATGTCACATTACTTGATATATATCCTTATTCGATGAGAGCGGCGAGAATCCTTGCTCTGTGTTCGGAAAATAATGCTAAACTGATGAATAAACACATTGGTAAAATGGCCCTTGCATTAAAGAGTCTTAAGGTGGAAGGTGTCAGGCGTGGATTTCTGAAAATCCTTTCCGATCATCCGGAAAACATTGATGAACATTCATGGGGAATAATCACCGATCTGGCTTTTGACTGGCTGGGCAATCCAAAAGAGGCAATTTCCATCCGGTACTATTGTATGGAATTGCTCTTGTATTTACAGCATCAGTACCCTGAATTAAAGGAAGAATTCGTCAGCATTCTGGAATCCATAGTCCGGGAAAGTTCACAGGGCCTGAAAACAAAATGCAGGCATACTCTCAAACGATTGAACAAATAACCGGTACAGACAACGGTGTACTAATTTTCACAGTAAAAATGGTTGACAATATTTTTCTTTGGAACGTTCTTTTTGTTTACTTTTGAAAGACAGGTTATCCTTCGGGTATAATTCAATAACTGAATGAAACTCAAAGTTTTCATACTGTCTCTGATGCTCGTTCAGCCGCTTTCTGCTCAGAAGATTTTTGATATCGTAAAAACCAATGACCACCGTGCACTAAAAGAGTACAACGGTCCCGTTAATCTGAGAGATACAAACCAGGCGACTCCCCTTATGTGGGCCATATACAGATCAGATCTTACCATGGTAAAACAGTTAATAAAAAAAGGAGCTGATGTGACCATGAAAGGTTGGATACGTTTTACTGATCCGGAAAGTAATTTTGAATTCATCTATGGAAGTTGTCTTGCAGTAGCAGCAGGAGAAGGAAATAAAGATATCGTAAAATACCTGCTGGATAAAGAACATATCCCGATTGAGGATAAAGAGATCAATTTCCATCAAAATATTGATAACGGGTGGAATGCACTTCAGTGGGCATCGGTGAAAGGCCATAATGATCTTGTGAATTACCTCGTCAGGAAAGGAGCCAATATCAATGCTCCGGCACAAACCGATATGAACCAGACCCCACTGATCCTGGCCATCATTTTCGGCAATGCGGAGACAGCCATATTGCTGGCAGAACTTGGTGCCGATGTTAACCAGAGAGACGATTATGGAGTGGCTCCCCTTACCTATGCTTTTGAATTACAAAGCAAAGAACTGGTAAAGGTTCTGATTGAGCATGGAGCTTTTTTTCCTGATACGAACGGCTCACAACTGAAAGATCTGCTGAACGATTATTTTGATGTTGAAAATACTGAGGATCTTTAACGGAAGCAGGCAATAACAAAGCCATTTATTACCTATTCCGGTGACCCGGTATTTTCAGTCAGTTTATTTCTAATGTAAGCACCTGACTCACTTAACATTGACTCAGGCCATTTACCTGTGTTTTTCGCTCCCGGCTTCAGGGCGGAGGAAGTTTCTTCTTTTACGCCTATTGACCAGTTACACCAACCTATTTTATTTTTCTCCATAAAATCAAACCATTTTTCCATCTCCACGTAATCAATGGGGCCATTTCCGTCCGATTCACAGGTCCCGAATTCGGTAACCCAAAGGGCCAACCCGCTGTCAATGGCAACCTGAGCTTTTTCCCGCAACCATTCTTTGTGAGTGGCGGCATAAAAATGCAGCGAATAGGCTATGTTCTTTCCGCTGATCGGATTCCCGGCTACGATATCCACATCCTGCGACCAGTGAGGAGTCCCCACCACAATGACATTATCCGGATCGTATTTCCGTATGGTCTCTGTTACCAGACTGCAATAGGGTTTTACATCTTTTTCCCAGGAGGAACGCACCGGCTCGTTATATATCTCATAAATGACATTCGGGTAATTACCATACAACCGGGAAATTTCCCTGAAAAATTCCCTGGCAAGATCCGTTTCTTTTTCCGCGTGATGTGAATGCCAGTCAACGATCACATACAAATCCAGATCAATACAGGCATCAATAACCTTTCGGATCTTATCCATTTCCTTTTCAGGATGCTTCGCATATCCATTCGAACCTGTGGATAATGCAGCTCTGATCACCTGACAATTCCAGTCGTCGCGCAACCATTTTATACAGTCGTAATTATAAAATTCACTCTGCCACTGGCTCCAGAACAAACTCATACCTTTCAATGCAACAGGTTCTCCTGTCTGGTCAACAATGTGCCCGTTCCCGACCCTTAGCCGGCCGTATTCTCCGACAACAGAGCCCGTCTGTTTTTCTTTTCCCGTGGTAAAAAACAGAAGCGACAGACAGGAAGCTGTAAATACGATCACAATCGTTAACCTGATCGCTATATTTTTTCTTTTCATACCTGAGATTTTGTATACTTTGAGTAACCGGGTCAGATGGAATGACAAAGTTAGATTATTTAACGAAAAGAAAAACCTACGGATAAACTGCCGGAATACAGGTATATGATCTTATTCCATGGGATAGTAAAGTGACGAAAGAAAATCGGACACTTTCTCCGGCGTAAAAAACAATTTTACCGGATCGATGAATAAGCGCCTGTGAAACAGGCATTTTTATTCGTTATGCCCATCAATTCCCGGATATCATCCGGAAGCTTTGCAGCAGCTTTCAAACCGGGAAATTCCGGAAGCAACCGGAAATTATTTAATTCGGGAGATATGAACCAGGGTTTGTAACCACGGAAATACTTACTGTTAACAGAAAATGATGAGTTGTAGTTTTTCATGTCCTCCGGAGAATACAAACGGGCCTGACAGGCTTTGTTTTGCACCGGGCTCCACAGCATCAACGGTATAGTTTCCGACCCGCTGCTTCTGATATAAACGTTATGATCCATTTCATTGACCATGGGTGAGGCAAGCCTTTCACATAGTGTATTGCGCTGCCAGAAAAACAGCAATGGTCTCTGATGATCCTTATACCCGGTAAGCAGGTTATTTACAAATTCATGGCCGTCTCTTTCTTCAATTCCCGGTCCTGTAGCGGAATGCCATCCAAAATGATCCCCCCGGGGAACCCTTTCATTACGTCCTATGGCAACC
>JASFVU010000263.1:0-5092 GCA_050049665.1 Bacteroidales bacterium
CTGACATCGGAACTGTTGAGTATAAAAATTCCCTGGTCGCAATCGACAAAGACATTTCCTGCACAGGTTGCCCCTTTGGATATTTCAAAGAAAAACCCGTTATCGCTCGGCCAGGGTTTGTCTCCTACAAATTTTCTGTCCGTACGGCCAACGTTCCGGAACCAGTTATTAGTGATCACAGCGTCAACATTACCAACATCATACCATATGCCGTTGGAATACGGATGATCAATGACCAGGTTGTCGTTACAGGTAACCCGGTAACACTGATTAAAGATCTTTACTGCAGCAGGAAAATAACCGGTAATGCGCTCGATATTGTTACGCTCAAAAATATTCCGTTCAAGAAGTACGTCCGAAGAACTCAGAATAAAAAGGCCTTCCGTGCTTGTATTGCTTATTTTACATTGACGAACCGTGAGGCCATCGCCTCTTAAATAGGCTGCTACCCGCGAGCAGTATGATATTTCACAATGTTCCAGCGTTGTACCTGTCACTTCCTTACCGTGTTCCGATTCATCCGAAATACCTACGGGGTTTGTTCCGTCAAATTCAATAGCGCGGTAAGCATATTGTGTAAATGTAATGCCCCTGATGACAGGTCCCTTTCCATCCGATGCTTTACCATGAACATTTTCTGTTGTCCTGTGCAGACCGACATCGTACGCAGTGATCTCAACCAGTTTGTTCGTGGGGTCGGTGCCAATGTATACTTTCTGTGCCCTGTAATCAATGTAGTAGGAATCATTGTCGAGTTCTCCCTCCCATCCTGCCGATTGAAGGAACCTGCCATCCACAAATACCATGTCGTTGTTAAACCGGTGAAGCGGAGTTTTTGAGCCTTCCCTTTCTCTTCTCCACCACCATTGGGGTTCCAACGGAAAAAAACACGACCAGGAAGTAACCCAGGTTCCGTTTCCCTGGTCTTTCCAGTCATCTGCCACCCATGTACCCTTCAATACCGGGTGTTCATCGGCATAGGGCTGCATGATAATACCCTGGTTCAATAAAAGATCGCCAGTACGGTAAATACCCCCGCGCAATACAATTGCATCACCGGTTACCACTTTTTCAACAGCACTTTCAATGGTTGTCGGCCGGTTAATGTTTTCTCCCGGATTTTCAGCCAAACCATCGGGAGCAACAAAGTATACCGTTCCGCTTGTTTCCGGTAATTCGTAGTATTGGCTTACCGGACCGTATGGCCCTCCTGAAGGTTGAGCAGTTACTGCCAGCGAATAAAGCAGCAATCCGGAAAAAATCAATGCACTTTTCATAGACCTGTTCGTTTTATCTGTTCCAATGATAATAAAAGTAATATTTTTTTAAAATTTAAAACCTGTTGAATGATTTTTAAACGGGAATAATATTTTGGTACCTCATCCCCTGGCCCCTTCTCCATGTGGAGAAGGGGAATGTTTACGATTATGCCTTTTGCAGCAGGAAAACTCCCTCTCCGCCTGGAGAGGGTTGGGGTGAAGTATAACCACAGAAACTCATTTGTCCGTACAGTCTAATGCACCGGTCCCTACCAACCGGAATCAGGCAGCAGGTCTTCCGGCTACCGTTCATTCATATTCCCCATCCGGTAACCTTTCGGATCGATATGCATCTTCTGAAAGCCAATGGATCTCATTGAAGCGAATACTTCATTATAAAGATCCTTATCTGTGAACCTTTTGACCTGGTCATGCCTTACTTCAATCTTTACGGTGTCGCCGAAAAACCTTGCCCTTACATTACGAAAGCCTTTCTTAACCAACACTTCTTCCGCTTTATCGATCATTCTGAGTTTGCTTTCGGTAATTGTTTCCCCGAAAGGAATACGTGTTGCAAGGCAGGCCAGGGCATCTTTATCCCAGGTAGGAAGATTGAAATGCCTGCTTATTTTCCTGATTTCTTCCTTTGTCAATCCGGCTTCCTGAAACGGACTCCTTACCTCCATTTCCTGCAGGGCCCTGGCTCCCGGCCTGAAATCACTCCGGTCATCATGATTGGAACCATCGACAACAAATGCCAACTGATTTTCTTTTGCCAGATCGCATATCTTTTTAAATATCAATGATTTGCAATAATAACACCGGTTCGGTGGGTTACTGATGAACGCATCATGTCCGAGTTCGGCGATCTCAAATGCAATCAGTTTTATTCCCAGTTCTTTTGTTATTGTTTGTACTTCAAGTTTTTCCCTGGCAGGTTGCAATGGTGAATCGGCATAAACGGCAACGGCCTTATCACCCAAAACAGTACCTGCCATGTACAGCAAAAGAGTACTGTCCACACCACCGGAATAAGCAACGGCAACACTGCCCATCTCAGCCAGCAGGGATTCTGCTTGTTCAAGCTTAGACCGTATTTTTACAGGCAGATCATTCTTCATAAGAAAAGCCTATCAGGTACAAAACTCATAATCTTGTTCGTATTATTTCATACAATTCCTCTTCTGCAAAGGAAACAGGATGATTCTTCATGCCTGTAAGCTTCGCAATGCGCTGCAGGTCGGCTTCACTTACACCGTATTGTCCAAGCCGGGGTATGTTCATTTCATCAATATAACGGTCAATGAGATCGAGGAATGCATCAATCAGCTCATGTTCATTTTTGTTTGTCCGGTCGATAAATAATTCCGCTATTTGCCGGTACTTGTTCAAAAAAATGCTATCCGGTTTACTTTCTCTGAGCTTTCCGACAGTGATCCTGTTTACCACACCCATTAGTCCCCCGCACACGACTCCGTGAGGAATCGGAAAAAGGCTCCCGAGAGGCTGGGCAAATCCGTGGATCACTCCCAACCCTGCATTTGAAAGGGTTATACCCGACATCAGTGCCGCATAAGCCATTTCACTTCGCGCCCGGAGGTCATTGCCATGATAAAATGCTTTCGTAAGCGAGCCGGCAATGCATCTGAGGCCGGAAAATGACAGGGCATCTGTCACGGGACCGGCATTTACGGAAAGACAGGACTCCATCAACTGCGTAAAGGCATCCATGCCGCTTGCCGCAGTTACTTCCGGTGGACAATGAATCGCTAATGCAGGATCCACGATGGCCAGATCAGGTACATAATTTTCATGCCGCAATGATTTTTTGAACCCTGATCTGCCGAATTCGGAAATTACGGCATTTTTTGTTGCCTCACTCCCTGTTCCTGCTGTAGTCGGAACAGCAATAAAAGGCATCTTTTTACCCGAAGGTTGTCTGCTGCCTACTCCTTCAAGGTAATCCTTAACGCTTCCTTCCTCTTTCATCATGGCAGAAATGGCTTTCCCGGCATCCATCACACTACCACCGCCAACAGCAATGACAATATCTGTTCCTGCTGTCCTGAATTCGTCAACCGCCCTGTCAATAGTTTCGGGAGAAGGTTCTCCACTGACCGGGCAGGTACGGAAATGCAATTTTTCGCTTTCAAGTGCCATCTCCGCCTTTTCTTTGATAGACGAGTCATGGTAAGATGAGCCACCGGTTACAAGTAAAACACTCCTTCCAAAACCCGAAGCATGTTTTCCCAAAGAAGAAATGCTTCCTTCTCCAAAAATTATTTTCGGTGTTGCAGCAAATGAAAAAGCGTTTAATGTATCTACCATTTTGATCTGTCTAACGGGCATAAGATCGTATGTTTCTTACCTTCTCTGGGTCTTGCCATCCAGCCGGCAACCGTATCCCGCCAGGTTTGATAATGCAATGTGTCTTTATGTGCTTTTGCTGCTTCCTCACTTTCATAAGCCTCATACAAAACAAATTTGGAAGGATCGTCAGCATCCTGCAAAAGATCAAACCGTAAATTTCCCGGTTCTTTTACCGACTCCCGGTGATTTGCTTTACAGGCTTCAATAAATTCGGTGATGTTATCGGGTTTTACCCACACATGAACAAATGTGACCGTCATAACTGTTTTTAATACAAAATTATGAATTATAACGAAACATCAGACCGGCACTGAAACGGATGTCACCTTTTTCTGATAAAGTTAAATCCGCTATGCAGAAATATGGATGTGATGACAATACCAAAAATGATAGCACTGAGGATTACGAAATAAGCTGAAAAAGCATCGGTCCTTTCGTCCACTTCATGGAAGATAATATCAATAAATGAAAAAACGATCAAAAATATACCAATGGTAAGAAACAATATATGGAATACCACATAAAGAATTCGTGCGGTTAACGATTTCTTTAAAATTTCCCGTAAGGTATATTTTTCCGTAAAATTTCTTTTTACATAATTTAAATTCACAGTACCTGAAAATTTAGCTGCCCTTTCTTTCGCCTTTCCGGCAATGACTTTCCGGTAATATTCAATGTCATTTTTATCGTAAGGATGGTCCAACAGGTATTGATACGCATTTTGCAGGATAATAAAATACTGATGGGCTTTATCCGATTCATTGATATCGGGATGCAATTCTTTTGCAGCTTTCCTGTAAGCTGCTTTTATTTCTTCCGGGTTTGAGCCGGGCTCAACACCCAATATTTTGCAACATACGAAATACAACGAAAAAAGTGTTTAAAAACAACCTGTTTGAGGTTCAATATACTAAAGTTAATTGAGTTTATTAACGATTTGCTGATAAAAACGGTTACAGGTAGCCATACCTGCTGCCTTTATTCATCTTTTGTAATTCCGGACAGATGTCGCGTCAGATCAGGCTGATCTACTGCACAGGGTAGTATACCTGTAATTTCCATTGGGAAGTATCCCGATCAATTAAAGGGTCACTCAAATAAACTTCCCACGGAACCCCTGATAACTCCAGCGAATTCTTTCTCAAATATTCATCCAGAACAAGCCAGGGCTTATCAGTTCCATACTTCCCCCAGTGCGTGATCCTTGCTGCTCGTCCACCGGGAAGCTCCAGGTAAGTATATTCTTTCCAGCCCCATGTTTTCTTTTCTATAGGAAACCCGCAGGCAAATCTCACCAACCCTCCGGTATTCCTGGAATAATAGATGGTAAACGGATTACCTGCCGGAACCAATTCCCTTCTTTCCAGGTATTGTCCGAGCTTACCGAACACTGCAGACATCTTTTCTTCCATTCCTTCATGATCGGATGAATCTGTTATCACCATAGCCGGTTGTACTTCAAG
>JASFVU010000066.1:0-8947 GCA_050049665.1 Bacteroidales bacterium
CTAACATCGGGATTTTTATCAGCCATGATTTTTTTGCTTTCTTTTTTGATCCGGTAAAAAAGAAAGTCGTTCCGTTGGGGAACGGAACGAAACAGTTGCCCTATGGGACAGGCAATGTGATAAAATTAAGAAATTCTTGTATAGTATTCTTTCTATGGATATCCAGTTTAGGCGAGTCTGTCCGACCGAGTCGTCAGGATGCGCTAGCAGGTTTTAAAATTATTAGTTGCAGAAAAAAAAAATTTTTTGAATTTTGGGAAATGAAATCCGCTGATCATTGATCCGGTAACCAAATTTTTTCTGAACTTAGAAATTCATACAAAATAATATAAAGACATGGCAGTACGAAGATTCGGCGTTTCACTGGAAGAGGATATTCTCGGTATGCTGGATTCCTATGTTTCCGATAACCAGTTCCCTAACCGCTCGCAGGCGATCAGGCACCTGATCGAACAACATACCATCGATAAAAAATGGATGTGTAACAACATTGTGGCCGGCGCCGTCGTACTGGTCTACGATCACCATAAGAACGACATTACCAGGCAGGCCAATGAGATCCAGCACGATTACCACCGTCTGATATTATCCGCACAGCATATCCACCTCGATCATGACCTGTGCCTCGAAACCATTGCTGTAAGGGGCATGGCAAACGAACTGACAAACCTGGCCGATAAGCTCATTGCACTGAAAGGTGTAAAACACGGAAAACTCGTCATGAGCAGAACCTGAAAAATCTGTTTTTTAGCCGGAAAAACAGGTTACTTTTTCTATTTTCGTAACACCAACAGCCAGGAGTCACATCCGGAGGATTATGGCCGGAGAGATCCTGTACAACAACAATGACCTGATTGTCCATTTTTAAAAATACACACATAACAAACAAGACATGATCACGGAACAAATAGTTTACTTTTCAGGATTGGGTGCCGCACTCGGGTTCGTTCATACTTTCCTTGGTCCCGACCATTACATTCCCTTTGTTTTCATGGCACGGGCCAGAAACTGGACCCAAAGAAAAACCATTGTAATAACCGTTCTTTGCGGACTGGGGCATGTGCTGAGTTCCGTGGCATTGGGGTTTGCCGGGATTGCTCTCGGGATCGGCGTTACCCGGCTCACCGACATCGAAGCGGTACGGGGCGACTGGGCGGCATGGGCATTTGCCATCTTCGGGTTCCTCTATATGGCCTGGGGTTTATACCGGGCCTTCAGGAACAGGCCTCACAGGCACCTGCACATCCATGAGGGCGGAATCGTGCATGAACACTCCCATACCCATAAAAATGAAAAAACGCACAAGAGCGAACATAGCCATAAGCATGAGGAAAAACCAAAAAACATTACCCCCTGGGTGCTGTTCGTCATTTTTGTGCTGGGCCCATGCGAACCGCTTATCCCCGTTATTATTTATCCGGCTGTGGAAGAACGCGGAAATATTACCGAGGCCGTGGTCGTATCCGTGGTCTTTTCCATCGTAACACTGGCTACTATGGTTGCCATGGTCATCATCCTGCAAAAAGGCCTGAATATCGTACGGCTCAGTAAACTGGAACGGTATACCCATGCAATTGCAGGAGCCATGCTTTTGTTAAGTGGAATAGGAATCTTATTTTTGGGATTGTAATACAAAACGGAAAAATTACGTTGTATTGTTTTAACCTGATATAATTAAGTTTACCATAACAACTTTATAAAGCCCTTTACATATGAAAAAACTTGGTATCGTACTTCTGACACTGGCACTGGTTCTTGTCTGCTCATGCAAAAACAGACAGAAGCCGGCCGAACCGGAGGTCCTCAAGGAACAAGAGGGACTGGTTACCTATAAATACAAGGTGATCGGTCTGGAAGACAGTGTTATATCAGACTCGATATGGCGCATTATCTTCCAGGTCGAAGGCATTGAAAAGCTGATCCTGTCGCAGGACGATTCAATGGCCGTGTTCACTGTCAGGCCGGAGCTTGTAAACAATGAACTGCTGACCGGGGAAATCACCAGACGAGGTGGAAAAGTAATTGAATAGTTCTTATCCGGTAATCTCCCTGATCGCTTTTTCAGGAATACCGGTTTTGGCTGATGTAACTGTCACTGAACCTGTTTCTTTGTAGATCCGCCTGACAAAGGTGGCCATGCTCTCTCCTATTTCCACCAGATGATGATCGGGATCAAAAAAACGGAAAGTCATCTGGCCCCATGGTTCGGTTTTCAGTTCATGCAGAAAAGTAATATCATGTGTTTTTAACCGGGCAAGAGTGCCTTGCATATCTTCTGTCTCAAAATACAGTTCAAACGTATTCCCTTCAGAGGGATTGCCCGACACTCCGGCAATCTCGGATGCAGGATCTACTTCCCACAGAGAAACCCGGCTTTTGAAAATGATGTTCTTTCCGAAATCATATTCTGTTTCCTGTTCCAGCAGATCCGTATAGAATTTTCTGGACCGCTCGATGTCTTTTACAAAGAGAACGGGCGAATAAAATGCAAGTGCCATGATTATTCTGTTTTATCTGTGCTTTTAACAAAGTAGGCCACTTTTTCAATGGAAGTGATCATATCGTATTCTTCCAGGTAGATGTGGTCGGGAACACTAAGATTGACGGTAGTAAAATTCAATATTCCTTTTATACCGGCCTGTATGAGTTCTTTGGCCATATTCTTCGCAGAATATACAGGTACGGTAAGAATAGCAATGGAAATATTTTTGCCTGTAATGATCTCGCGCAAGCGCTCGATGGAATAACATTCAACGCCCTGTATGCTGCTGCCGATCTTTTTCGGATCAAGATCGAACGTGGCCACCAGTTCCAGCAAAGGCCTTTTGCCTATGAAATAAGTAGATACGGCTTTCCCGAGATTGCCAAACCCGATAACGGCAACGTTCAGATTCTCCTGAGGGTCAATGATCCGGCTAATGACTTTTATAAGCTCGTCAATGTTGTATCCTTTCCTGTTGGACGTGGAATAACCTATGAACATGATGTCGCGGCGGACCTGTACGGCTGTAATGTCGTGCATCTCCGCCAGCTCATGCGAAAAGATATGGGTTTTCCCGTCGTCCAGACAATTGAACAGCGTACGCCTGTACTCGCTTAACCGTTCAACGGTCTTCTCGGGCAATATTTCCATTTTCCGCAACAATGAACGCTTCATAACAAGGTAAAAATAAAAAAATTTTGTTCTATACTCCGAACATGATCCCAATATAACATTCCCGAATGAATTATTGGCTCCGGAATGTGGGTATAACAACAAAAATATTTAAATTCAGTGCCCCGAAACTAATTGTGAAATGCTTAACAAACGAAAAATAATCCTTTGCCTGGGCAGTTCCTGCTTTGCCAGGGGCAACCAGGAGATCATTCCATTGATCAAAAAATACATAGCCCGTAAATGCCTGGAAGATAAGGTTATGTTCATTGGCGATCATTGCATGCACAATTGTTCCGAAGGACCCAACATGTATATTGGTGAAAGACTGTTTGAAAAGATCAGCAAAGAAAACATTGAAAAATTATTGGATGAAGGACTAAAGGATTTGCAGTAATGCAACACTTCAGAACAGGGAAATCATTCTTTTTTGATCTATTTTTAACGCTCATAATAATACTGATCATTGGACCCATTAGTACAAATAAAATCCGGCAAATGCACCCTGTGCTTCAACTGTGTCAGAATATGCCCCGTAAAGGCCATACGGGCAGTTTCCGATACACAGGCGCCGCGGATCGATGAGAACAGGTGTATCGGTTGCGGCGATTGCATCGATACCTGTGCACCCGGAGCCATTGAATACCGTTCCTCCGTAAAAGAGGCAAAGGCCATATTGGAGTCGAAAGAAAAGAAAGTGGTCATTACTTCCCCCAGTATATCCGCTGAGTTCAACGACATCACCGACTACCGGAAATTTGTCGCCATGATCAAGTCACTGGGTGTCGATCATGTGTATGAAACATCGTTCGGTGTGGATATTGTGGCGAACAAACACATGCTCTTCTTCAACAATTTCAAAGGCCGCTATTACATTACATCCTGTGATCCGGTAGTGGTTAGTTTTGTGGAAAAATACCATCCGAAGCTCATTGCCAACCTGGCTCCGTTCGTTTCTCCGAAAATTGCCATGACAAAGGTGGTACGCAATAAACATAAAGAAAAGATCCGGGTGATCTATGTCGGGCCGGAAATTGCCAGTAAGAATGAAGCCCTGCTTTACAGCGGTGACGGAAAAATAGATTGTGTTCTTACCTTTCCCGAGCTGCGGCAGCTCTTTGAAGAATATGATGTCAATGAAAACAATGTCGATTTTGCCGGTTTTGAAGCGCCCCTTGGATTCAAAGGTTCGTTATACCCTTTGCGCAACGGGCTGATCCAGGCAGCGGAGATCGATGAAAATCTGCTTACCTCGCATGTGATCAGTATCGAAGGGAAGAAAGCCATGGTCGAATCCGTAGAGGAATTTGAACACAACGTGAAAGTCATTCACCGGCATATTCATGTTACCTATGGAAATTCCCTTGCCGGACCTGGCATTTCGAACAAGGGAAACCGGCTTTTTAAAGAGCATCTGGTTATTAAATACGCAAATAAACGGCTTTCCAATTTCTTTCGGGCTGAATGGTACCACGACCTTGAGGTCTCAAATGCCTTTGATTTTGGCCGCAAATTCAAGGCAGACGACCAGCGGATCCCTGATCCTCCGGAAAAGGAAATCCGAAAAGCATTAAAGCTGATGGGGAAAACACCTGATGAAACGGCCGACTGCAACCAGTGTGGTTATGCTTCGTGCCGTGAATTTGCCATTGACATGGCCAAAGGAATAGTGATCCCCGAGATGTGTAATACGTTTGCCCTCAGCCATAGCAAAACATTCAACGAAACATTAACAGAACTGAACGAAAAGCTGGCTGTGACCCGTCACACGCTGCGTGAAGCCGAGGTACGTGCCAAAGAGGAACACGATGCGGCACAACAGGCATCGGAACTGACCAATGCTATGCTCGAAAAGCTGAGAGCCGGCATTGTGATCGTCGATTACAAATTAAAGATCGTAAAAGCCAACAGCACATTCTGCACCATTCTGGGTGAAGAAGCCGAGGAGATAAGCGAAGTCATCCCGGGACTGGTAGGAGCCGACCTGAAAAAGCTCTTTGCACCGGATATATACAACCTGTTCTCTTATGTCCTTACGGATTCCGAACCGGTGGATTCACGCGACGTAATGCATAAGGATACCATCCTGAACCTGTCCGTTTTCCCAATCATAAACAACCAGGTTGCCGGAGGGATCGTGCGTGACATGCAGGCCCCCGAAGTACAGAAAGCGGAAGTCATCAGGCGTGTTTCGGAAGTCATTGACAAGAACCTTGAAATGGTGCAGCAAATCGGGTTCCTGCTGGGGGAAGGAGCCTCGGATATTGAAAAGATGCTGAATTCGGTCATTAAATTTTACGAACAGGAGAAAAAAACAAAATAAAGGAATTTGCCTTACCGGATATGACAGAGCGGTTTTTTATAGAAGTGGATTGCCAGCAAAAGAACTACGAAGGCGAGCGTATTTGCGGGGATGTCTTTCTCAAAGGCCGTGTAAAAGAAGAGAACCTGATCGTCCTGGTCCTTTCCGATGGCATGGGACACGGCGTAAAGGCAAGCGTGCTGGCAACGCTTACCGCTACCATGGCGCTGAACTTTACCCGCGAACACAAAGAGCCGGAAAAAACTGCCGAGATCATCATGAATACCTTGCCCGAGTGCAGTGACAGGAAAATGAACTATTCCACTTTTACCATCATTGAAGTGGACTACAACGGCAAAACACAGATCCTTGAATACGATAATCCTCCGTGTTTTGTGATCAGGAATAACAATGTGATCGAACTTGAACGGAAGATCATTGTACTTGAAGGAGAGCACAACGCCGGTAAGAAACTCCGCCTGATCAGGTTTCAGGCAAAAAAGAACGACCGGCTGGTATTTTCGACTGACGGCATTACCCAATCCGGACTGGGAACCCCGCAATACCCTTTTGGGTGGGGAAACGATAACCTGGAACGATTCACCATTGATATGATCAAGCGAAATCCCCAGATCTCGGCGCATGACCTCGCTACGCGTATCATCAATACAGCCTACCGCATCGATGGTTTCCAGGCCAAAGACGATACGTCGTGCGGCATTATTTATTTCAGAAAACCCCGGGAACTGCTTATTTGTACCGGTCCGCCCCACGAGGAAAACAGAGATACGGAAATGGCTGAAAAAGTAAAAGTATTTGAAGGGAAAAAGATCATCATGGGAGCCACTACAGGTGATATTGTGGCACGGGAGATAAACCTGAAGATCAAAAACGGCCAGGAATTCATTGACCCCGACCTCCCTCCTCTTTCTTATATGGAAGGGATAGATCTGTATACGGAAGGCATCCTTACCCTCAATAAAGTAGAACAGATACTTTCAAGGTACAACAACAAATACAAGTCCGGTAAGGGCCCTGCCGACCTGGTCGTGAACGAAATACTGGAAAGCGATGAGATCTGTTTCCTGGTGGGGACCACGATCAATCCTGCCCACCAGGACCCGCAATCCGGTATGGACCTGGAGATCCGCCGAACGGTTGTTAAGCGCATAGCCATGTTGCTGGAAGAAAAATTCCTCAAAAAAATAAAGATCAATTACATTTAACCCACCCTGTCAGGCTACCTGGTGGAATATATACATCAGAATTATTAAAAATGGGTTTTTTTTCATAAATTTATTAATGGATCGCCTGCGATGCACAGGAGACGAAGAAGGTGAAATATTTAATTAACAGGTTATGGGCTATACCACGAAAGTCTCTGAAACAGGTGATTACATTCTGATTACCGTTCATGGCAAGGTGAATTCTGAGATAGCCATGCAGTATACTGTTGAATCTCATAAACTGGGAAAAGAAAAAGGCATCCTGAAATTCCTCGTCGATCTAAGAAATGCACGCAATACCGAGACAATCGTAGATAACTACAATTTCGTGATCAAAGATCTTCCTGAAAATCAAACGATCGACAGAAAAGCAAAGGTTGTCTTACTCGTCAGTAAGGAGGATCACTCTCATGATTTCGTTGAGACCGTTTCACGTAACAGGGGATTTAATGTGACCCTGTTCAGGGATAAGGATGAGGCCATATCGTATCTCATGGCCTGAATAAGCGAAAATTACCGGATTACTTCACGGCCTCCCATCCGTAATCAATATAATTCCAGAATATTTCGCCATCACGGATATCAATTTTCATGAACCCTTCTTCCATTCCAAGATTCGGACCGCCCCACCAGTGTGCCGATACAGCACCTCCAATCAGCATCCGGATCTTATCCTGCATGTTAATGTATTCTATAATATGAAGGTGACCCTGCAGTACCAGTTTCAGATTATAAGGCTGCAGGACCTTAAAGACCTCCTGTGAATTTGTAATCACAAGTCCTTCTTCATTCGGTGCCAGTGCCCCGTTCCTGAACTGACTGTAAGTAGTAACAAACGGAATATGGGTAGATACGATCACCGGGGTTTCATGATCAATGTTCCGGAGGTCGTTTTTCAGCCACTCCATCTGTTCATCGCCGATGTATCCGATGTACCGGCTGTTTCCCGCATCGATGATCGAATTGAGGACAATAAAATGCCATCCTTTATGATCGAAGGAATAATATGTTTTGCCTAAGTACCTTTTATACATGCCATCATAATAATCGGGGTCCAGGGTATCTGCCCCGCTTTCTTCATACAAACCGTAAAGTTCATGATTCCCGATGGTATTATAGACAGGCATCTCAAACGCTTTGACAGATTCGACATACAAAGCGTAAAGAGAATCCGCCCTGCTGTGTTTTGCAGCCAAAGCATCGGCTATCAGATCCCCTCCTGTCAGGACAAAATCGGTACCCAGACGGTTAGCCGTATCAATCGCCTGATTGAAACCATCTATGGCTCCTTTGCCATATTCAAGATGAATATCGGTCATGAAAAGGAAACTGAAATCTTCCGGAGGACCCGGTTGTGCATTCATAACCGATACAGTGCAAGCCAGCAATAACGTTACCTTAAATAATGATTTCTTCATAATGATACTATTTGATCGTTGCTCTAAAGTACCAAAATTATATCTATTAATAAGTGAATTTATGGTTTCCGTTGTCTTAAGATAAAGTATAACAGTTTTTTCATAAATAGTGAGATAGATTTATGCAGTAATTAGAAGGGATTGATTTAAACGGTGCCTGTGCCTGATATTTACTGATAATGTTATTGCGTCAGTTGGAAGAGGTTGCCAAAAAGGGCAGCCTCTTTATTTTTTATCATTTTTCAAGCGTATTAATGGAATATTTACTAATTTCCATACCCCTAACAATACAAAACAAGTAATACGATCCCAAGATGAAAATCCAACACCTTATTCTGACATTTGTATTTCTCACAGTCCTTTTTGCCTGTAAAAAAGAATGGAATGAAGTGGCCATCAGCTCTCCCGACAGTAAGCTTCAACTTATCTTCAACATCAACAAAGGAAGGCCAACTTATAAATTAAACCTGAATGGTAAGCCGATCCTTCTTGAATCCCAAATGGGCTTCCGGCTGAAGGATATGCCGGCGTTCGATTCTAATTTCGTCCTGGTTGACCGGAAAATAAACAGCTCAAACAGATCCTGGGAACAACCATGGGGAGAAGTAAAGAAGATCACCAATAACTATAATGAAGTCATTCTGTTTTTAAAAGAGATCAATGGTCAGGAAAGGAAACTTAACATTACTTTTCGGCTGTATAACGGAGGCATGGGATTCCGGTATGAATTTCCCGTCCAGGATCATCTGGATGAGTTTCAGATCACGGAAGAACTGACGAACTTCACTCTCGCCCATGAAGAGGAAGCATGGTGGATCCCTGCTTACCGGCGGGAAAGGTATGAATA